>JAUNTE010000195.1 GCA_030538855.1 Oscillospiraceae bacterium | reverse complement strand
AAAGTTTTGGCTGAAATGATTTTATATCTTTGATAGTCTGCGTCTGGTTTTGAATGCGGCCTATGCTTTTGGGCGGCGTGAAATCTTGAAAGGCTGTGGCTTAATCAGGCAGTTTTACCTATTAAAAAACGCACGGGACAGATTATCTGCCCCGTGCGTTTTTGATTTGGATAATAGACGCTGTAAAAGAACCGATTTTCAGAGAACGGAAAAGAAAAGGCTTACAGGTTTTCGTTTAAAAATTTTTCCAGCTCCTGCGCCGCGGCCTCTTCATCTCCGCCTGAAACAGTCACTGTTAAAACCTCGTCTTTTTTTGCCGCCAAACCCATCACCGCAAAAATACGTTTGGCATCAGCGGTTTTGCCCTCTTTTTCAAGGGTGATGGTGCTGTTGGCAAAGCTGGAAGCCAGTTTTACCAGCAGCCCGGCAGGCCGGGCGTGGATGCCCTGCGGGTCTTTGATGGTGAAGGTAAAAGATTTCATAACAAAGCTCCTTTTATTTTGATTTTTTTTCGGATACATTCTTTTTCAGCAGCGCCAGCATCAGCATACCTACGACAGCGCCGATGAGCAGGGCTGCAATATAACCAAGTACGTTGGTGACGACCGGGAATACGAAGATACCGCCGTGAGGCGCAGGCAGCGCACAGCCGAACAGCATGGACAAAGCGCCGGCAACAGCGGAACCCACGATGCAGGAGGGGATAACGCGCAGAGGATCGGAAGCGGCAAAGGGGATGGCGCCTTCAGAGATAAAGCACAGGCCCATGATATAGTTGACGTAGCCGGATTTACGCTCAGATTCAGTGAATTTATGCTTGAAGAAGGTACAGGCAAGCGCGATGACGAGAGGAGGGATCATGCCGCCGACCATGACCGAAGCCATCATCTGATAGGCGATGTCGGTAGCTGCCGCGCCGGCCGTAGCCGCAGTGGCAATGGCCCCGGTGCCGGTGACATAAGCGGCCTTGTTGAAGGGGCCGCCCATATCCACACTCATCATACCGCCAAGCACCGCGCCAAGCAAAATTTTGCTGGTGCCGCCCAAAGAATTGAGGAAGGACGTGAGCCCCGAGTTGATAGCGCCCATGACCGGATTGATAAGACACATGAACGCGCCGATAAACAAAATGCCGACGACGGGATAGATGAGGATGGGCTTGATACCCTCAAGGCTTTTAGGAAGCTTATCGCACACCTTGCGCATGCCAAGGGTAAAATAACCGGCCACGAAGCCAGCCAGCAAAGCGCCTAAAAAACCACCCGAGATAGGCGTACCCTGTCCGGCAATTGTCCAGAAAGAGATGCCCATATTGGCGAGAACGCCGCCCACAAAACCGACAGCCAGGCCAGGCCGGTCAGCGATGCTCATGGAGATAAAGCCCGCCAGCACCGGCAGCATAAAGCCGAAAGCCTGCTCGCCTATGGTTTTGAAAAAAGCCGCCAGCGGTGTGTTTTTACCGAAATTCGAGGGATCGATGCTGAAATCATCCAGCAGGAACGCCAGCGCAATAAGAATGCCGCCGCCAATGACGAAGGGCAGCATATGCGAAACGCCGTTCATCAGATGCTTATATATTTGACGGCCCACGCTTTCTTTGGCTTCCTTTTCATCTGAAGGGGCCTGCGCATGGTCGGAGTGGTAGAGGGGGATGTTTCCTGAAACCGCTTTTTCCACCAATTCTTTGGCTTTGCCTATGCCGTCGGACACTTTGCAGAAAATAACGGGCTTTCCGTCAAAGCGGGCGGTCTCTACGTTTTTGTCAGCCGCAATAATGATCGCGTCGCAGGCCTTGATTTCATCTTTGGTAAGGATGTTTTTTGCGCCGCCTGAGCCGTTGGTCTCAGCCTTGACCGGGATACCCAGCTCTTTACCCGCGTTTTCAAGCGCTTCAGCGGCCATATAGGTATGGGCGATACCGGTGGGACAGGCGGTGACGGCCAGTACCCGGTAGCCGGTTTTAACGGGCGCGTCGGCAGGCGCTTCGGCTGTGTCTTTTTCTCTTTCGGCTTTGTCTACGACTTTTAAAAATTCATCCGTGTTTTTAGCGGCCAATAGATTTTTGCGGAAGTTCTCATCCATCATCAGGACGGATAATTTGCCCAGAACGTCCAAATGGACGTTATCTTCTGTATCGGGGGCCGCAATCAAAAAGAACAGGTTGGAGGGCTGGCCGTCCAGCGCTTCATAGTCTACCCCGGCGGGAACTGTCATGGCCGCCAGCGCAGGCCGCTTTACGGCGTTGGTTTTTGCGTGGGGGATGGCTACGCCTTCTCCTACGCCGGTGCTGCCCTCAGCTTCGCGGGCCAGCACGCATTGCTTATATGCGGCGGCGTCGGTGACGGCGCCGCATTTTTCCATCAGCTGTACAAGGGTGTCGATGGCTGCGGCTTTGTTTTCAGGCGAGGCGCCGAGCAAAATGGCGTCTTTTGACAATAGATCGATAATACGCATTTCTTTTCCTCCTTTATTATAATGCAGGCTGTTTACTGCATGAGTTCCAAAATTTGCTCCCTGGTGGCAAGCCATTCATGAAAGGCACTGGCGCTGCCCGCGCACAGCCCAAGCTGAAAAGCGTGCGCGTAATCACCGCTTTCCATATATCCCGCGATAAAACCTGCCACCATGGAATCTCCGGCCCCGACGGAATTGACTACTTTTCCAGCGGGGGGCAGGCTTTCAAAATGGCGGCCGTCCTCGCTGAGAAGGACTGCCCCGTCGCCCGCGCGGGAGACCAAAACATTACGCGCGCCCTGCTGCTGCAACTGTTTGGCGTAGAACAGGATCTCCTCCGCCGTCTCGCAGTTTTTCTTTCCGAACAGCTCGGCAAGCTCATAGCTGTTGGGTTTTATCAAAAACGGCCGGTAGGACAGCACTTTTTTCAGCAGATCGCCGGTGGCGTCTACGATCACCCGCACATCCCGGCCCTGCAGCCGCTGCAAAATATCTTCATATACATCAGAGGAAAGGGCGGAGGGGATGCTGCCCGCCAAAACCAGGGTATCGCCGTCTTTCAGCGCGGCGATGCGGCTGTAAAAATGACGCATGGCCCGCTGGGTGATGACGGGGCCCTGGCCGTTGATGTCGGTCTCTTCTCCGGCCTTGATCTTGACGTTGATGCGGGTGGCGCCCTCCTCCATACGGATAAAATCAGCACGGCAGCCATAAGATTTTACCAGCCAGTCCAGCGCGTCGCCGGTAAAACCGGCGATGAACCCCAGCGCCACGCTTTCCAGCCCCAGGTTTTTCAGCATAACAGAGACGTTGACGCCTTTTCCGCCGGGATACATTTCTTCAGATTGGGTGCGGTTGACATGGCCCAGCTCCAGCTCGTTCAAACGGACGATATAATCCAGCGAAGGGTTGAAAGTGACGGTATAGATCATGTCTGCATTACCTCCCGAATATTTTTTATATTTTTCCAGCCCGCGTCCCGCAGCCGGGTGGTGAGGATGGTCGCTTCGGCCAGTTCACAAAAAGTAATGGGTGAAACCTGATTGAATTTGGTGGGGTCAGCTAAAATATATTTTTCTTTGCAGCGTGAGAGCGCCGCGTGTTTGACGGTTGCTTCCGCAGGGTCAGGCGTTGTACAGCCGCTTTTTTGATGTACGCCGTTGGCGCCGAAAAAACCTTTGGTAAAATTATATTTTTGAAGATCGTCTAAAGCCTGGGGGCCGACGATGGCCTCGGTAGCTAATTTGAACCGGCCGCCTAAAATATATACCGTGAGATTTTTCTGTACCAGCTTTTGCGCGTGGGATACCGCGTTGGTGACAAAAACCGCGTCTTTTTCAGCGATATGGTCGATCATATACTCGGTAGAAGTGCCTGCGTCAAGATAGACAAAATCTCCGGGCCGTATCAGAGAAGCGGCGTATCTGCCAATCTGTTCTTTTTCACTGCACTGCTGTTCGCGCCGCACCGCAACCGCATCCTCGGTAGAACGATACACCATGTTTTCCAAGGTCGTCGCGCCGCCGTGCACTTTGTTCAAAAGGCCCTGACGGTGAAGATCGTTTAAATCACGCCGGATGGTGGATTCAGAAGCATGGAGAAGGTCTGTCAGCTCCAACACCGTGACGGCGTTTTTTTGCCCCAGCAGTTTTAAAATTTCAGCTTGGCGCTCAGTAGTGAGCATGGGGTTCACCTCTTTGTATTTGAACTGTCTTTATTATATTTTCAAATTCGTTCAAAGTCAATCATTTTCGGTCAAATTTTGCCGAACAAACATCCAAAAAACGTCATGAAAGTTTGTGCAATTTTTTATTGTCAAGGAGTGCGCTTTTAAAGCGCGCGTCATAAAGCAAAAAATAAACGTTAAAACCTCGTCAGCAGTGTGAGTTGCTTTTTGGCTGTGTTTATTGCGCAGTAATAAAAAACATTTTATCTCTATGGCCTCGTTCTGGCAGCTGA
>JAUNTE010000194.1 GCA_030538855.1 Oscillospiraceae bacterium | reverse complement strand
AAGCGCCTTCAGCTGCTTATCTGAAATATGAAAATCGTATGCTGAAAGCCATGATCGCGGGGGAAGCGCGGAACCGGGAAAACCGGGAGAGAGCTTTTGGCAGCGCGCTTGGCAGTGCGGAGGGAGAAGAGAGAGACCCGTTTTTAAGCGGCTTTGACGCCGCTTTTAAAGATTGAAAAATAAGAGGAGGAAAAGTAATGGGAGAGACCATCAATCTGGACAGCAAATATGCAAAAAAGGTGCAGCAAGCGTTTACCGAAGGGAGTTTGGTACAGGGCAGGCTGGAGAACGACCTGGAATTTGTGGGGGCGAAGACCGTAAAGGTGCATACGGTGGTGACGGTGCCGCTGAACGACTATAAGCGCAGCGGCGCAAACCGGTACGGCGTGCCCAAAGAGGTGGAGGATTTTGTACAGGAGCTGACCATGAAAGAGGACAAGGCCTTCAGCACCACCATTGACAAAGGCAACAGCAAGGACCAGGCCATCAATAAAGCGGGACAGTTTTTGGCCCTGGAAATGAAAGAACAGGTGGTGCCCTACAAGGACCGGTATACCCTGAAAAAGCTGGCGCAGGAGGCGGGGAAGACCGCCGGATATACCGAAAAGATCACCGAGGAGAACGTCGTCAGGCGGATGAGCGAGGCGCGGGCGTATATGAAGAATAACCGCGTACCTTTAAAAGGCCGTACCTGGTATGTGACGACCGAGGTATACAACGCGCTGCTGGCGGTGGAAAAACAGTTTGTGGGCATTGAAAAACTGGTGCAGAAAAGTTTTGTGAACGGACAGGTGGGGATGATTTTTGGCGCGCCGGTGGTGGAGGTGCCGGACGATTTGATGCCTGAGGGCGTCAATTTTATGCTGGTACATAAAAGCGCGGCCTGCGCCCCGGCAAAAATAAGCGACAGCAAGCTGCACATGGACCCGCCGGGCATCAGCGGCAACCTGTGCGAAGGACGGTTTTATTTTGACGTGTTTGTGTTTGGGGCCAAGGCCGCAGGGATATACGTCGATGTGGACGCCGCCGCAGCGACCGTGCTGGAGGCGCCGGTGATAAACGCCGCGACCGGGGCGATAAAGGCTGCGGAGGGCTGCAGTGTGCGCTATACCCTGGACGGCAGCGACCCGCGTTACAGCGTGAGCGCACAGACCGGGCCGACCGCGGCAGGCGGTAAAAAAGGCGATACGGTAAAGGCTTGCCAGGAAAAAGAAGGCTGCTACCGCAGCGGGGTGAGCGAAGTGAAATTGACGGCGGACATTGCCTGAAGAGGAGAGGAGGCGGGCCGTGGAAAAAAGGCTGGGAGGGTTTGAAAAGACGCGGCCCGCCCTGGCCCGGGCGGGAAGAAACCGGCCGCGGGCGGAAAATACGGGAGAGAAAATGAAAAACCGGGGCGGAGGGGCCGCCCCGGTTTTAAGGAGAGAAAATAATGACGGCAAGACAGATATGCCGTTTGGCGATGGGGATATTGAGCCAGACGGAGGAAGAGAGCGAAGAGCTGATGGAATTTTCACCCGGGTGGCTGACCATATTGTGCGCCGAGAGCCTGGGGACGGAAAACCGCATACGCCGCCAGCGGGGCGAGCCGGTTTTAAACGCCCCCCCGCTGATAGGGAAAGCGGATATGGACAAGGAATTGGGTTACAGCGAAGAACTGTGCCGCATTGCCCTTGCCTATGGGATGGCCGCGTTTTATTATGCGGACGATGACAACGATTACCGGGCCGCAGATTACAGGGCGCGTTATGTAAACGCGCTGCAGGAGGCGGAAAAAGCTGGCTTTGAAAATATTGAGGACGTATATGGGGAGGGATGACGGATGCCGCGGGTGACTGCCGGAGGGGGAAGACCGGAGGTTTCATATAAGACATTGCAGATCGACCGGTTTTTAGGGGTGGACCTGACCAATGGGATAGCGGGCGTGGATATGCGGCGCAGCCCGGACGCGCGGAACGTGCAGCCGGATCTGGACGGCTTTCCGGTGAAGCGCAAGGGGTATCAAAAGGTTTTTCAGATGGAGGGGAAGGTGAACGGGGCCTACCTTTTTGTAAAAGGGGAGGCAAAAACCAGACTTTTGCACAGCGGGACCGGGCTTTACCGGATAACGGAGGGTGAGCTGCCGGAAAAGATATATGCGGATATGGCGGACGAAAAGAGCCGTGCCGTACAGCTGGAGGAAAAACTGCTGATCGCGGATGGAAAAAGGCTTTTGTGTTACGCGGATTTTGACGGGACGGGCGTGTATACACTGCGGCCGGCGGACGAATGCGGCACAACGCCGCTGATCTCGATTGGGCGGAAACCGGACGGCAGCGCCGCGAAAAGCTATAACCCCCCGAATTTACTGTCGGCTTTTGTGAAAGAAGACTTTTTGGCGGACGGTGCGGCGAAGGCGTATCAGCTGTCGTACCCGGAGCTGCCCGATACGGACGAGGTGACGGTGGAACAACGGGGAACGGACGGTATATGGAAAAAAACAGAGGCGGCGGCTTATACCGTTGACCGGGAGGCCGGGGTGATAACGTTTAAGGCGGCGCCCGCGAAACCGGCCGCTGCGGGAGAGGATAATGTCAGGGTGACTTACCCCAAAAAGAGAGACCCAGACCCGGTGAACCGGTGCCGCCGGATGGTGCTTTACGGCGTGTCGGGACAGCCGGACCGCGTTTGGCTTGCGGGAAATGAGGAAAAGAAGAACCACTGCCGGTACAGCCAGTTCCGCGACCCGTTATATTTTGGCGACGTGTGGTACGCGGTGATCGGGCAGGAGGCCGCCCCGGTGCTGGGCTTTGCCATATTGGGCAATAAGCTGGCCGTGTATAAAAACGGGGAAGAGCATGAGAGAAATGTGTTTTTACTGAGCGGACAGACAAATGAAGAGGGAGAAGCGGTTTTTCCGGTTTACGACGTATTGCAGGGAGCGGGGATCACGGCGGCGGACAGCCCGGCTTCTCTTTTAGGAGAGCCGCTGTTTCTCTCAGAGCGCGGTGTTGAAGCGCTGGCACAGGCGGACGGGACAAGCCAGAGATACTTGCAGAACCGGAGTTTTTATTTAAACGGCGCGCTGACCCGGGAAAAGGGGCTGGAAAACGCCCAGAGCGCGGTATGGGGGCGGTTTTATCTGCTGGCGGTGAACGGGCGGGTGTATTTGCTGGATGGGAACCAGAAAAGCTATGAGGCCAACAGCCCGCACAGCGCTTATCAATATGAGGGATATGTTTGGGACGGCATTGCGGCGGAGAGGCTTTGGACCTATGGGGAAGAGCTGTGGTTTGGAGACGGAGGGGGCGGCGTTTACCGCTTTTGTACCGGAGAGGCGTCGTCGGCCTATATGGATGACGGAAGGGCAATAGAGGCCTGTTGGACGACGCCGCTGATGAATTTGGGCAGCTGGACCAGCCGTAAGACGGTATCGGACGTATGGGTGGTGACGAAGCCTTACCCCCGAAGCGGGGCGGAACTGTATTACGCCACCGACAGGGAATATGAGGAGAAAGCAAAGAGCTTTAACACCGATATTTTTAACTGGAACGATATTGATTTTGACCGTTTTACCTTTAATACTATGGACCGGCCCGCTGTGAGCGCGGTAAAGCGCAAAGCGAAAAAAGTGAAGCTGTTTCAGGTGAGGGTGAAAAACGCACGGGAGCGGGAGCCGTTTGGCTTGTTTGCGGTTTGCATACGGTACAGGACAGGAGGCAAAATAAAAGCATGAGTTTGGAAGAACAGAAGATAACGGGATACGCGGCGTCAGTCTCAGTATTGCCGGACAAGATAGAGAACAAGGCGGCATGGCTGAAAAGCCAATTTGACGCGCGGACGGACGGGGAAGTAAAGGAGAAGCACAATGGGTTGGTGGACGCGCTGAAAGCCCCACAGGCGGGGGAAGAGCTTGGGATGCAGATAGAAGGGCTGGCGGCAGTTACCGCGGCGGGGGCGGCACGGGAGCTGCTTTTTAAAGAAACGGCCCATGAAGGGGACCGGGAGAACCCACATAGGGTGACGGCAGCCCAGACAGGGGCGTATACCAAAGCGGAGACTGAGCGGCGGCTGAACGAGAAGGTGACGGAGATCGGGGCCGGGGACATGGCCAAGGCGGTGTACGACCCGGACGGTGACGGGGTGGTGGTGGAGGCGCGGCATGCGCAGTGGGCGGACAGCGCGCAGGACGTTACCAAGCTGCCGCTGACGGGCGGGACACTGTCCGGACAGCTGTCTGCGCCGGATTATATCGCCAGCCGCATAGACGGCAGTTACTATTTGAACGGCGGGAACAGCGGTGCAAAAAAAATAGATTACCGGCTGCACGCCAATGAGGGCGTGTTTTGGCTGCACCGGTATGAGAACGGCGCGCCCGCTGCGGCGCCCATGACGGTTACCGCAGCGGGCGTATGCAATATCAACGGGAACGCCGCGACGG
>JAUNTE010000193.1 GCA_030538855.1 Oscillospiraceae bacterium | reverse complement strand
CTCACCGATATGCCCGGCATATTATGATTTTTACAAAAAAACAAAAATGGGGGATACCCTATGATTTCGATTGTTACTTAGCCGGACATTTTATGATAAAAAGCCCTCTGCTGCAGTCTATATTCTGCAGCAGAGGGCTTTTGGAATATTATCGTTTTATTTTAGAAATGGAGTAGCCTTGTACTGCCTTTTTATAATGGCAAATCTTTTTTGGAAAACCGGACGGCGCCCACTGTATACGAAACGACTGCAATCGCGGCCAGAACCAGTAGCTTCCAAACAAAGGAGGTATCCACATTCGCTGTACCAATGGTTGACAGGGTGTCTACATCATACAATCCAACCAGCGTCAGATTATTAAATATGCTCAGTTCCGAAACACCCATTCCGGTATTGACCATGTTTTCAGACCCAAACATACCGATCATAGAGGCGAGGAAAAACCAAACCGCCAGCCCGCCGCCAAATGCCATGGATTTTTTGCTCTGTGAGAACAGGCAGCTACCCATATAACACAATCCGCATACCGCCTCGACCAGAATATACATGCCGATAAACAGGGCGATCATTCCCGCAACGTTTACTTCATCAAAAAATAAAAACGAAGTTCCTATCCGGGTGGCGCCTACAATGCCAATGAGTATAAGCGGAACGACCAGCATAAACACCATTTGCGTTATGGCGACGGCGGAGCGTTTGGTTGGGGTGGACAGCACATATGCCATGGAACCGCGGTCCACTTGGTCGGCAATCAGAGAATTGGCCAAAATGACGATGAGGAGGAAGATGGGAAGCAAGCCCATCGCCGTATAATACATTTGATTCATCATGGACGCCGGGTTCATTTCGCTCATCTTCTCAACGATATCCGATGAAACGCCCATCATGTCCAGCGTGATGGTGAGCATGCCAGAAGCCGTCAGTTCCTCTTTGTTAAACACGCCTTCGGATTGTTTCAAAGCGTATACATATTCAAACTGCTCTACATATTTATCAAGGCTGATGCCGGATTGGGACAAACCCTCAATTGCCGAGTGGAAGCCTTCTATGCTCAGGTCCATGTCGGCCTGCGTATTCAGTATTTCAAATGCTGCCTCATAAGCGGCGTCGTGATTTCCGGCTGCAAAATCTTTATAAGACAGCTCTTGCTGCGTCATCGTATCGTAAGTTGCAAGCGCACCGAGATAGGTATAAAAGCTTTCCTGATATTCTGTGACGTCAACATCGGTTTTTTCCGTCGTCATCATACTCATGGCATAGTTCATGACAGTTCCAAGAAGTATCATGACCAGCAGGATGGCAAGGCATAGCGCCCAGTTGGATTTGATCGTTTGCCCCATCAGAGGCTTTGAAAAAAATCGCGCCGTTTTTTTAGTTGTTTCCATTTTGAATCAGCTCCTTTTTATATGCGCTCATAAACTGCTGCTGCAGAGAGCAGTGGACCTCTTTTAAATTTGTGATCGGATAGTCTTTTAACGAATGAAAGAAGGCATCCAATTGTGAGGTTTTACACCTCACCGTACAACTGTTTATGTCCGCGCTTTCAGCCGAAAAGGCGGTATTTTGGATAAAGTGTTGCTTCTGTGCCGCCTGTTCAAATTCAACGATGAAATTTTTTACAGTCGGATGACGTAAATCATACAAAGAAGTTGTATCGATGATATGTCCATCTTTTATCATGGCAACGCGGTCACACACCGCTTCAATTTCTTCAAATATATGGCTGGACATAAACACGGTATGGCCCTTTTGTTTTTCTTCACGGACCAGCTGGAGAAACGCCTCCCGCATCAGCGGGTCGAGCCCGGTGGTCGGTTCGTCCAATACAAGGATTTCTTTTTCACCCATGAGGGCGGCAACGATTGCGGTTTTCTGTTTCATTCCTTTGGACATTCTTTTTAAATGTGCGGTTGGATCGAGCTGCAGAAGCTCAATGACATGGTTCATATATCCAAAGTCTGTTACGCCGAGATATTTCGCCTGCGTTTTTAAAAATTCGGTTCCCGTTTTCAGCGCGGGAAAAGCAATTTCTCCTGGAACGTAGCTCACATTTTTCATGATGTCAGCAGATTGACGCCAGGAATCTAAACCGTTTACGACAGAAGTGCCGCTGTCCGGTTTGATAAACCCCATCATATTGCGGATGGTTGTTGTCTTTCCTGAACCGTTTGTTCCCACAAAGCCGAAAACCTCGCCTTTATGAACTTCAATATCAATATCAAAAATACCCCGGCCATTGCCGTAATCTTTTGTTAAACCGCTTGTTTTTATTACAACATCAGCCATCATTTTACCCCCTCAAATACTTTGTCCTCATGATAAAACTGCATGAAGTAATCTTCCAGTGAAAAGGGGAATTCAGTGAAGTCGTTGATGTGAAACTGGGAAATATCCGCAAGGAATGAAGGAATTTCGCTGCTTTTGAGCTGGATCCTTGCGCGGAGTTTATATTTGTTGACAGAAGTAAAATGATAGGGGTGAGAGGTGAACTCCTGCCACTGTTTTTGATCGTCAAACGAGACCCGGTAGATTTTGTCGCTTTCTTTTTTTAATAGCTCAGGATCAAATTCAGAAACGATTCTGCCATCCCGAATAATTGCGATCCTATCGCAGGAAGCGTCTACTTCATGAAAAATATGGGATGACAAAAATATCGTTTTTCCTCTTTTCTTTTCTTCAAGAATGTAATCAATAAAGATTTCCTGCATGATTGGATCGAGCCCGGAGGTTGGTTCGTCCAAAATCAATATCGCAGGGTCGTGCATGAAAGCAGTGACTACCGCGAGCTTTCGCTTTGTGCCGAGGCTCATCTGTTTTAAGCCGATATTTGGATCAAGCTCAAACTTTTTCAGTAATTTTTCCAGGTAGGAGGTATCTGTTAATCCCCTCATTTTCTTTTGCATTGTCAAAAACTGCGTGCCTGTCATCCCGGAGGGCAAAGCAATTTCACCAGGCAGATAGCCTACTTTGTGCTGAAGCTCCGCTGAACATTCCCAGCTGTCCTTATCGTCAATGAGCGTGCTGCCGCGCTGGGGCTTGGAAAAACCCATCAGATGCCTGATGGTCGTGCTTTTTCCCGCACCGTTCGGGCCGAGAAATCCAAAGCACTCGCCTTCATCCACATGAGCAGATACATCGAACACACCTCTGCCGTGTCCGTAGTCCTTTGTCAATTGCTTGACTTCAATAACCGACATATGGTCCTCTCCGATCTTTGCCTTGATTTGTGCAACAGTGTGTTGTACAATCGCCATTATAGATGAACCGATACAGTTCATCAAGCAACAATATGAAACATATTGTTGCTTGATGACACGGGCGGAGTTTAGTAAAGTAGAAGAGAGAATGGAGCGAATGCAGTGAAAAAGCAGCCGGAAGTAACAGCCGCGACAAGGCAAAAAATAATGGACGCGTTCTGGAAGCTTTACAAAGAGAAAGCGATCGAAAAAATATCGATTGCCGAAATAACAAAGATAACCGGAAACAACAGAGGGACGTTTTATCACTATTTTAAAGATGTCTATGCGGTTTTAGAGCAAATTGAAGCTGATTTGATAAAGCAGGTAAATACAGAAGTAAACGAGGCTTTAAGAAATTGTTCTTTTGAATCAAACACAAGAGACATTAACGTGCTGTACTCTATCAGTACGCCGATTTTTAAAAGGCATGAAGAGAAAATTTTTACATTACTTGGGAAAAATGGAGATCCTAAATTCACAGATGAATTCAGAGAAAGTATGCGAGCTGTATTGATTCAATTTTGGAATTTGCCGAATAAAATTGAACATGAGGACTATTTGATGGAATATGCATATTCGGCAATGATTGGGCTGATGGCCAAGTGGTATGAAAACGGAAACGACTTGACAGATGATGAATTTTTCAGGATGGCGCAGGGATTGGTGGCAAACGGAATTTTAGGGTATTTAAAAGCTGAATAAATAGAGACGGCAAGGGAAACAGCGATGTTGTTGGTTCCGTCCGTACGCTGCCTGTCTGCGCTGTCTGCATCATGGCAAGATGTTTCCGCTTGCATGTATCGTAAGCGGCAGCGTTTATAAGTGCCGCCCGCTCATGCGCGGCGTGCATTCTTGCGGGTATCTGGTTTATTGATGTTTCTAAAAAAGGGGGACGTTTCTGTAGGAATGCCTCCCTTTTTTAGCTGTACGGCCCTTGGCTGTTTATTGGTTGGACGCGCAGCACTATAAGTTTTGCGCCCCGCAGACAAGAAACGCAGAGGTTTTTATAAAAAGTTGAGGAAAAATATTTGTGTTGAAATGGCATAGCTTTTTTGAAGGCTTTGACGGGAAAGCGTAGTTTTTTGATTATACAAACACAATAAAAAACGTCTGAGGGAAAAATGATTTTATAAAAAATAGCCGAAGCGAAGCGGAGGCTATTTTTTTGGCCAATCGCCCGGTTG
>JAUNTE010000192.1 GCA_030538855.1 Oscillospiraceae bacterium | reverse complement strand
TATAAAGATATTTCTGAAAAGTTTTACCTTCGGGGCGACTACGCAGACGAGTATGAAGATATTTCTGAAAAGTTTTACCGCGAACAGGAATAGCCGTGCTTTCGGGCACAGCAAAACCCTGGCGATACGGCCCCGCCTGCCCGCAGCCATAAACGCTGAATGACGGCGGACAAAAAGCTGGACAGATGGCTTTTACACCGCTTTGCTTTTATTTCATCTGTTCATCGGCGCGTGCTGTGGTTAAAAAAGAGGAGAAATACCGCCCTTTTTATTTACGCTTTCTGTAATGATATTTTTCGGTTTCATATAGAAATGTATATGGTTCAAACAAAAAGATGCCCGTAGAGGGACAGTATCAACGGCGGTCTCCTTCTGCAAAAGGATACGCCCGGAGGGTCCCCGTCCCGTTTTTATATGAAAAATAAAGATCACGCTGAAACCGGCGCTATGTCGGGCGGGCCTCGCGCCCGCCTTTTCTCTGCCCTATTGCCAAAGATGCGGGGCGTTTTTTCCTCTTTTACACCGGTGGGCGTGTAAACCCCGGTTTTTCTCCGGGGGTATTATCTTATTATAAAAGAGAGGGAGAGCGGTATGCCGGCGCATCAAAACGATCTTGGACGTGACCCGGTGGGGCGGCTTGTGCTTCGTCTGGCCATCCCCGCCATGACGGCGCAGTTTGTCAATGTTTTGTACGGGATCGTCGATCGTATCTTTATCGGCCACATCCCCGGCGTGGGGGCGGCGGCCCTTGCAGGCGCGGGCATCTGTGCGCCCCTTACCGCGCTGCTGGGGTCTTTCGCCTCTCTGGTGGGGCTGGGCGGCGCGCCGCTTGCAGCCATGCGCATGGGTGAGGGGCGGCCGGAGGGCGCCCGCGCGATCCTCTCTAACTGCGCCGCCGCCCTTATAGGGCTTTCTATTGTGCTGACAATGGCTGTATTACCGCTGGCACAGCCGCTGCTGCTTTTATTCGGCGCCAGCGAGGCTACCTTACCCTATGCGCGCTCTTATCTTACCGTATATGTGCTGGGCACGGTTTTTGCCCTTGTCTCGCTTGGCCTCAACCATTTTATCATTTGTCAGGGCCATGCGGGCGCGGGTATGGCAACAGTGCTTATCGGGGCGGCCCTCAACCTGCTGCTTGACCCGCTGTTTATTTTCACCTTCGGCTTGGGGGTGACGGGCGCCGCAGCGGCCACCGTGCTTTCTCAGGCCGCCAGCTGCGCTTTTGTGGTGGCCTTTCTGCGCAGCCGCCGCCCCCAGGTACGGCTGGTTTTTTCCGGCTACTCGCTGCGCATACTGAAACGCGTTGCGGTTTTGGGGCTTTCCCCGTTTCTTATCATCGCCACCGACAGCCTTCTTCTGCTGGTTTTAAACGCGGTTTTACAGCGTTACGGCGGCCCGTCTCAGGGCGACCTTCTGGTCACCGCCTGCACCGTCGTGCAAAGCTTTTTACAGCTTGTAACCATGCCGATGGCCGGTATCACCGGCGGTACCCAGCCCATCCTCAGCTTCAATTACGGGGCCTGCAAAACCGGCCGTATCCGTTTGGCTGAGCGGTATATCCTGCTGCTGTGCGTATTGTTTACCGGCATGATGTTTATCTTTGCCCGGCTTTTCAGCGGCGCTTTTATATCGGTTTTCACCAGCGACGCGGCGGGCGCGGCTTTGGCCCGTGAGGGCATCCATATCGTGACGCTGGCCATTGTCCCGCTGGCTTTTCAGTACACGTTTGTAGACGGCCTTACCGCCCTGGGTATTGCCCGGTATGCGGTATCGCTCAGTTTGTTCCGCAAATCTGTCTTTCTGGCCTCCACCCTCATTTTTCCTTTTTATTGGGGGGCCGCCGCCGCTTTTTACGCGCAGCCCGCCGCCGACGCGCTGGGGGCCGTGGTTTCTTCTGCGGTTTTTCTTTTCAGTTTTGAGCGGCTGATGAAAAAGCGGCGCGAAATGCCCCCCGGCACGCCGCTTTACAGTTGACGGACAAATATGACGCCGCAAGAGGCGTTGACCGGCAGGGCTGTTAAAGTGTATAATAAGATGATCACTTTTACCCGCCTACACCGAAAGGAGGCCTTTCGCCATGCGTCTGCTGCAAAGCCTGCTGTGCGACGCCCGCACCATCCAAAGCAAAGACCCGGCCGCGCGTACGCTGGCTGAGGTCGTTTTGCTTTATCCCGGCTTTCATGTACTTATCTTTTACCGGGCGGCCCACCTGCTGTACCGGCGAAAACATTTGTTTTTAGCAAGGGCTGTCAGCCAATTGGGCCGTTTCTGCACCGGCATCGAGATCCATCCCGGCGCCACCGTCGGCCAGGGCCTGTTTATCGACCACGGGGCCGGTATCGTGATCGGTGAAACGGCTGAGATCGGCGACAATGTAACGATCTACCACGGTGTGACCTTAGGGGGCACCGGCAAAGACAAAGGCAAGCGTCACCCCACCATCGGCGATAATGTTTTGATCGGCACCGGCGCCAAGGTATTGGGGCCCATCAAGATCGGGGCAAACAGCCGTATCGGCTCCAACAGCGTGGTACTGCGGGATATGCCCTCCAACGCCACCATCATCGGCATCCCCGCCAGGGCGGTGCGCATCAACGGTGAGAAAGTGGCTTATCATGATTCTGAAAACCTGAACCAGCGCGATTACCCCGATATCGTCTCGGCCGAGCTGGCCGGGCTTGCGCGGCGCGAGGTAGAACTTTCAAAACGTCTTGCCGCCGTGGAACGCAGGCTTTCACAAGCCTCTCAAGAGGAGGAACCTTCGTGACCTATAATGAAACAGAAGCGTTTTGGAACGCGCTGTACAATAAATATGCCCAGCAGCGCGTCGCAGTTACCGCCAAAAAGGGCGGCACACGCGGAATTTTTATCCTGATGATCGTTTTTGGCTTCCTCACCGGGGCTTTTCCTCTTATCATTATCGGCTTTATTTTGATGGCGACGACACAGCAGCGGCAAACAGGAGAAAACAACCGTTTTCTCGCCTATATCCGCGTGCTGCGCAGCCGTCGGGTATATGTGGGATACGACACGCTGGCCCGGGCCGCGGGCGTTACCGCTCAAACCGTCCGGCAGGACCTTGCCGCCATGATGCTGCGCGGAGAGCTGCCCGGGGCCACTCTGGACGATGTACACGGCTGCATCTATCTCAACACCCTTGACCCTGAGGCGGCGCCCCCCGAGGCTACCGCACCCCCTGTATCGACAGGGCCGGTGGCCAAGGCGGTACAAAAAGCGGTGGAGAAAGCCGACAGCAAAGCCCGCGCTTATCCCCCCACCGCGATGAGCGTCCCCCTTGAAACGCCTTTGAAGGAGGCCGGGCCGTTTTACCTTAGCCGTTTGGCTGATTTAAAGGCACAAGCCGACGATGAGCTGGCCCCCAAAATAGGCCAGCTGCGCCAGCACCTCAGCAAATTGGTCACTTACGGGTACCGCCACAGCAACAACGAAAAGGATATTCAAACCTTTTTATACCGCTACCTGCCCTCGGCTTTAAAGCTGATCACCGCGGGGGTGGATTTCAGCGCCTTCAGCAACGTCTCGTCTGAGATCTCGCAAACACGCTCGAACATCATGGGGGTGCTCTCCACCTTACAGACAGCCTGCGACCGGCAGCTTGAGCAGTTCTATCAAAGCGACGTCATGGATATTTCTTCCGACATCACGGTGCTGGAGAACATGCTTTCGCAGGAGGGGCTGATACCGGGAGAATTTGAGATGAAGCTGCCCGACGAAAAGGACGGGCTTTGACCGCTGCGCGGCAGGTATCTTCATTTTTTCTATGAAAAACAGTCAAAAAACTTCAAGAGGCGGGGGACGCGCGTCCCCCGCCTCTTTGTCATATAAAAAACACAGGGCGGCAGGCCGCAGCCGCCTGTAAAACGTTTGGCAAGGCCGTATAAACAGCCCTTGCTGAAGGAACAGCCGCGCCCCACGGCAAACCGGATTTTCAGCTGTTTTGGTGAAAGTAAAAAACTGTAAAACATTTTATATCTGCCATAAAACACTGCCTGCGGCCATACAGCCGCCGCAATACACAATGCGCTTTTATCAGTAGGGGATGCTAAAAAACCTGCGCTTATTGAAAAATAGAAAAATCGAATTTTTCGCAAACAGCCCGCGCCTGCATAGGAGAAAAGCACAAGCTTCCTTCATAGGCGGCGCGTATCTTTAAGCGCCGCCTATCCCGCTGTTTGCAGAAGCGGCGGTTAACTGCAGTTTTTTAAACGGACCCTAAACACGCTGCAATTTTTGAAATAAAAGATTGTTTACCCTTTCGGTTATCCAAATTTCATCATCGGTGATCTCTAATCCATACCCCTCTATCACTTGTTTATCAAATCTATGTAAAATATCCTCCAATTCTAAAGCGGTCTGCTTTTTCTTCGGAAAACGGATCTGCGTTTCAAAACTGTCTGTT
>JAUNTE010000191.1 GCA_030538855.1 Oscillospiraceae bacterium | reverse complement strand
GTACAACAGCGGCCGCATCAGCGGGGCCGTTTCGAAACAGAACATTGCCGCCGGCGCTTTTATAAAAAGCCCCGGCCTGAAAAACAAAAAAGAGCGCAGAGGGAGGAACGCTATGCCGGTTTATTTATTATTGGCCGCGGCCGTTATGATCGCATGTGTGCTGCTGAACCGTCTTTCAAGCAAACTGGGCATCCCGATGCTTTTGGCGTTTATTTTACTGGGGATGTTTTTTGGCACGGACGGAATTGTCAAGATCCCTTTTGAAAATTATACTTTTGCGGAACAGGCGTGCTCGGTTGCGCTGATATTTATTATGTTTTACGGGGGCTTTGGCACCAACTGGAAGAAGGCCCGCCCTGTGGCGGTGAAGGCGGGGCTGCTTTCTACTGCCGGCGTTGTGCTGACCGCTGTTTTGACCGGTATGTTTTGCCACTATGTGCTGCGGATCGCATGGATGGAGAGCCTCTTGCTGGGCTCGGTCATCGGTTCGACGGACGCGGCTTCGGTGTTCTCGATATTGAGGGCGAAGCGGCTGAACCTGAAAGACAATACCGCTTCACTGCTGGAGGTGGAAAGCGGAAGCAACGACCCCTGCGCCTATATGCTTACCATGGTGGTGATCTCGGCCATGCAGGGGGCCGCCTCGGGCGGGGGGCTGGCATGGATGGTTTTTGCCCAGCTTGTATTTGGCGCGGGGGGCGGCGTTGTCATCGCGCTTTTGGCGCTTGCGGTAATGAAAAGGATAAAGACGGTAACCGCCGGGTTTGATACGGTACTGGTGGTGGCTATAGCGGTTTTGGCCTATGCGGCGCCTGTGCTGGCAGGGGGCAACGGATATTTGAGCGTCTATATCGTAGGCATTGTTTTGGGGAACGCGAAACTGGAAAACAAAAAACAGCTGGTGCATTTTTTTGACGGCCTGACAGGGCTGATGCAGATGCTGCTGTTTTTCCTTTTAGGGCTGTTGTCGTTTCCATCCCGGCTGCCCGCAATTGTGCTGCCCGCGCTTGCCATTGCGCTGTTTCTCACCTTTGCGGCAAGGCCGATAGCGGTATTTCTTTTATTGTCTCCGCTGAAAAGCAGTTTTCGGCAGCAGCTTGTGGTCTCGTGGGCGGGCCTGCGGGGCGCGGCCTCGATCGTGTTCGCCATCACCGCGCAGATCGCGGTAAAAACAGAGAACGATATTTTTCATATCGTCTTCTTTATCGTCCTTTTTTCTATCCTGATACAGGGGGCGCTGCTGCCGCTGGTTTCAAAAAAGGCCGGTATGCTGGATGAAGACGGCGACGTGATGAAAACGTTTACCGATTACAGCGAAGAGATACCGGTGCAGTTCATCCAGTGTACGATAGCCAAAGGGCACCCATGGTGCGGAGAGAAGCTGAAGGACGTATTGCTGCCCCCGGACAGCATCGCCGCTTTATTACAGCGGCAGGATAAAAAAATTGTGCCGGTTGGAGGCACAGTGCTGGCCGAGGGGGATAAACTTATCCTCTGTGCCGAATCTCCGGTAGGGGTAGAGGGAGTGTGCCTTTTTGAAAGGCCGATATTGAAGGACGACGACTGGCTTGGAAAGACCCTGGCCGAGATACAGGGGCCGGATACGCAGCTCGTCGTTATGATACAGCGCGCCGGCCGTGTCATCATCCCGCGGGGCAATGCCCGTATAAAAGAGAACGACATTTTAGTGATAAACCGTTTTGAGACGACATAAATAAGACAGAGGCGGCCGGACAGGCAGAAAAGTATGACACGGCTGCGCCGGTGTAAAAACGGGACGTAAAAAAACGGATCTGCGGGCGATCCTGCAAAATAATGGTTATTTGAAGGCAAAGGCTTAACATTTGTAAGATTATCAGATATAATGGAAACGGTTTGAAAACAAACAGAGCGGAGGAACGGCGATGTCAAAAAGGGCTTTTGTGATCGTGCTGGACAGTTTTGGCATCGGCAACGCGCCGGACGCCGCGGCTTTTGGAGACGGGGGAAGCAATACGCTGGCTGCCATAGCGTCGGCGCCGGGGTTCTCGGCGCCCCATCTGGGTGAACTGGGCCTTTTCAATATCGACGGCGTCACCTGTGCGGCGCCTGTAAAAACGCCGGAAGGCGCCTACGGACGTATGCTTGAAAAAAGCCGGGGCAAGGATACGACGGTGGGCCACTGGGAGCTGATGGGCGTGGAGAGTGAAACCCCGCTGCCCACCTTTCCGCAAGGGTTTCCGTCCGGGCTGGTTGAAGCGCTGCAGCGGGAGACGGGACATACCTTTTTATGCAACCGGCCTTATTCCGGTACTGAAGTGCTGCGCGACTACGGAGAAGAACATCTGCGGACGGGCGGCCTTATTTTGTATACGTCTGCGGACAGCGTTTTACAGCTGGCGGCGCATGTGGATAAGATACCGCTGGAGGAGCTGTACCGCTGCTGTGAAAAGGCAAGGGCGCTGGCGGCGGGGCCGTGGGCGGTGGGACGCGTGATTGCCCGGCCTTTTGCGGGAGAGGCGGGGGCCTTTTACCGCACGAAAGACCGGCACGATTACTCTCTGCCCCCGCCGGGGCCCACGCTGCTTGATTATTTAAAAGACGCGGGAAAAGACGTTGTGGCGGTGGGGAAGATACAGGATATTTTTGCGGGGCGCGGTATTACACGGCATATCAAAACCGCCGGAAACACCGAGGGGATGCAGGCAGCGCTGCGGCTGGCGGACGAGGATTTTGACGGCCTTGCGTTTATCAATCTTGTTGATTTTGATATGATATACGGGCACCGCAACGACGTGGCGGGATATGCGGGGGCCGTGATGGAGTTTGACGCTTGGCTGCCCGGCTTTTTGAAAAAACTGCGGGACGAGGATATGCTGGTGATCACCGCCGACCACGGCTGCGACCCATCGACGCCGTCTACCGATCATTCCCGCGAGGCGGTGCCGCTGCTGTGCGCGGGGCCGTATGTAAAAAAGGGGGTACGGCTTGGCACTTTGGACACTTTTGCCTGCCTTGCCGCGACGCTGGCGGAATATTTTATGATAAAAACACCCACGTCCGCACAGGGGGTTCTTACGGCGCTGCGGGCGCGGGTATAAAATGAGAGGAAGAGGGAAAATGGCAAAAAGAGTATCGATGCAGCGGGATAAGGAACAGGCCGAAGACCTGAGCCGGTTTGAGATCAAGCTGGTGTGGAAGGACCGGAAACGCTTTTTGGGGATGCCGCTTTCTTTTACACGGTACAGCGTTTCAGACGACCGGCTGTTTTTAGAGACCGGGCTGCTCAACACCCGCACCGACGAGGTGCTTTTATACCGGGTGCAGGATATCAGCCTGACGGTCAGCCTGTGGCAGCGTATTTTCGGGGTGGGCACCATTATGGTGCATTCCTCAGACAAAACGATCCCGCATCTGGAGATAAAAAATGTCAAAAAGCCCAAGCTCGTCAAAGAGATCTTGCATCATCAGGTGGAAAAAATGAAGATCGAGAGAAAAATGCGGGTGGGTGAGATACTGGAAGACCACGGCGAATGCGGCCTGTGCGATGACGACGGCGCGCAGGGGATGGCGGTGATGGAAGACGCGGACGACTGAACCGTCACGGCTCAAGTATCATCTGGATATAGGGCAGCTCGGTAAAGCCTTCACGGGCATACAGTTCTTTTGCGCGCAGGTTATCGGGGGCTACCTCCAGACGAAAACGTTTTGCCTGCGGATAAGCGCTGAATAAAAACGACAGGGCTTCGTGCCCCAGCCCGCCGCCCCGGCAGGAGGGCTTTATATACAGCTCTTCTAAAAGGACGGTGAGGCCGCCCGCCTCGCTGGAATAGGTGAGGGAGAGCAGCATGTATCCCGAGAGGACGCCGTCTTTTTCAATGACAAAGCCGCGGGTATAAGGATTGCCCGCAAGGCATTCGTCAAAGGCGGCCGCGAAATGCGCGGGCGGGATGATATGCAGAACGCCCGGCCCTGTGTAAAAATCAGCGGCCATGGCGAGAACCTCGTCACGGTCTTTTTGAGAAAAATCACGCAGCATGGAAAATACCTCCTGATCATGTCGCATCTTTTGCGAATTTTGTAAATTTTTTTTATATAAGGCGAAGCCTTGTCACTATCATATTCGTTTTAGTGATTGAAAGCAAGCTGCGCCGAAAGGAGCATACCTTTATTTTGAAGCCGAAGTTTATCCTTTTGTGGATCATCGAAGCGCTGTTTATCGCGGCCAGTATCAGTTCCGTTTTTAAAGCTGGTATTACCCTGGGGACGGTAGTGCTGTGGCTGATGACATTATTGTTAGCGCTTTTGCTGATTTTTCATACCCCTGTGGCAAAATGGACGTCGCACGGCTTTGGCTTTTTTTGCAAGGTGTGCTTTTATGCAGGATGGACGCTTTATTTCTGCGTGATCGCGTTTGTGGCGTTGAGCGGATATGGCAACCTTCCTGATTACACAGAGA
>JAUNTE010000190.1 GCA_030538855.1 Oscillospiraceae bacterium | reverse complement strand
CTTAACACGATCCTGCTCTAACAGTTCAGATAGCCCCGCAAAGTCAAAATCAATTTCTCCTGTTTCATTTTGCAATTTTGCACCTTTTATAACTTTTATTAGTGAGTTCGCAAATTTTCGCCATGTCTTTTCTTTTACTAATCCGTTTGTTGACAAAAAAGTTGACAATTCTCTGTCTAATTTATCCACTCTATTTAAGGCAGATAAAACAATTTCAGATATTATAAAATCTTTCCAAGCTAATGAGTATTTGAAGTCGTCATCCACTAATTCGCATATATTGTTATTTTTAAGTGCGTTTTGTATAAAAACGAAATCCTCACCATCAAAGGAAATTTGGACGGGGATTATATCTTTGCATTCCTCTGCTAAGACCTTAAACATTGCGCTCTTCCCAGACCCCTTCCGCCCTAAAACAAGCTCACGAGCACCGGAGGCAATTTCCTTGTATTGGTTGGTCTTAACGAAGTAATGCATAAGATTTTCGTCTTCTTGCGCACGATCCTTTCCAAACAGCTTAACTACGTCTATATCCTCTTTAATGTAATTCATTCCTAATCCTCCTCGGCAAACAGCTTCATTATTTGAACGTTCCCATCATTGCTATAATCAGAAATTAATCAACTGACTCTCCCACTATCCTATCTCCCTCATGTTGATACATCCGATACCATCTCACCAGCTTCAGCATATGTTCCGGGAACAGCCAAGCCCGAAAAGCTTCCGCGATCTCAGGATGTGCTATCGTCCCGCCACCTTTGCCCCGGCTCGACCTGATACCCAAAGCGTGCGTTGTATTGATCCACAGAGTTGGCATCATGGTGGTACTCGTCTTGCGGACCGTTTCGATGAGCTGATCACACGCTTCTTCCTGGAACTTTGGATTATGGATTTTCTCCCACATCCGTAGGTACTCAATCGTGGTGTTGTTTCTCAGCCAGCTTTGAATCAGATAACTGGGGGTGGAGGATTTCTTTTCTCTTGCGATTTCCGTCAGGGATACATAGGAATTCACACGAATGTCTTCCATCCGCATTTTTTCTCCCAGATGAGAGGGACAGAACCCTGGGATGTTATCCGTGTTAAGTTGTTCAAAAAGCTTTTCCGAAAATTCGTCTGCCTCTTGCTGCGTAATGAATCCTTTTTTCACAGACCGCCGCAGCACCTTTTCTGTGGCGACCTCATAAGTCCACAAGGCTTCAATTTGTGCTTCTCGCTCCGTCATTGCAATCACCCCATTCAGCAAATACGCTTATAGGGATATTATACCAGACGGCTTTCAACAAAGATAGCGTTAGTCCCCCATTATTTGAGCAAATTCCTTCTCTCTGCATGCTATTTCCAGCGTTCCGTTTTCCAGAATGGATATACTGTCAATTGTTTTAGTTACTTCCGCTTCATCAAAGTCGGTCATATCCAATAGCCTGCAAAGTTCCTCTCTGAGAAAAGTCTCTGCTATGGAGGGCGAATGCCTGCAAATTCTTTTGCCATGCTCTACCCGGTTGGCACAACGCCAAACGACTTCGCTGGAAGGTCAGGTGATGCGCCGGTAGTTGGCTCCGTACTCCGCACAAATCAAAAGGCCGCTTAGCACGTTCTGTGAACTGTACCGGGCGATTTTCCGTTTGCCTGTATCTTCGTCTATATTACTGCGTTTCCCTTTTTCGCCCTGCGCCAGAAAGAAGTCATCGAAACTGATGATGTAACCGATATACTTTTGATTGGAGAGCAGGCTGCTGAGTACGGGCCGCGTCCACCGTTCTTTTCCTTGGGAAGAGAGGATGCCGTTCTGGAAAAGAAAATCAGCGATACCTTCTAGGCTGTCGCCTACCAGATACCGCTGATAAATTTGCTGGACTATTTTCGCCTGCTGAGGGCCGATGAAAATGCGGTTGGTTTTTGTCCAAAAACATATGGTATATATCCCATGGTTAGTTGTCCTTTCCAACGCCATAAAAGGCGCGTATTATTATCTTTTAAATTGAAGAGAAACTCAAATATAGTCATCTATATGTTTTAGTTGATTTGGAAGTATTATGTTGGGAAATGTGATAATGAATCTTCTGATTTTCTTACTTTTCATTAGAAATGAAAACAGACCTGTCTTTTATCTTTCAATAAAAAACAGATCTGTATTGCTGGTGCGGGTAACAGGATTTGAACCTGCACGTCGTGGACACCAGATCCTAAGTCTGGCGCGTCTGCCAATTCCGCCATACCCGCGTATCGTGAACGCTTTTTATTATAGCGGGGGCGGCGGGGCCTGTCAATTGAAGAAATACAAAAATCAGGTTTCGCATACATATTTACATACATAAAGGTTACGCCGTTTTTTTTTCGCTGTACAAACGGCCGGATAACGGATGAGAGAGGATATAAAAAAGCCGCCCTGCAAAAGGCAGGGCGGGGAAATGGTTATACCAGCACCTTGCTGAGAAAATCGCGCAGGCGGGGGTTTTCAGGATGCGCGAAAAAATCCTGTGGATTGTTTTCCTCCATGATTTGCCCCTCGTCGATAAAAAGCACCCGGTTTGCAACTTCTTTGGCAAACCCCATTTCATGGGTCACCACCACCATTGTCATACCGTCCTCTGCAAGCTCTTTCATCAGTTCCAGCACTTCGCCCACCATCTCAGGGTCAAGGGCGCTGGTGGGCTCGTCAAACAGCATCACATCCGGGTTCATCGCCAGCGCCCGCACAATGGCTATGCGCTGCTTCTGCCCGCCTGAAAGCATATTGGGATATTCATCCGCTTTATCGGCCAGGCCGATACGTTCCAGAAGGCGCATGGCGTTGGCGTCCGCCTCGTCTTTTGTCTGAAGCTTCAAATGTACCGGGGCCATGGTGATGTTCTGCTTCACCGATAAATGGGGGAACAGATTAAAATGTTGGAATACCATCCCCATTTTTTGGCGCAGTTTATCGATATTGGCTTTTGGGTCGGTAATAAGGCTGCCCTCAAACCAGATCTCGCCGGCCGTGGGCTCTTCCAATAAATTTAAACAGCGCAGAAAGGTGGATTTTCCACTGCCGGAAGGCCCGATGACCACCACTTTTTCACCCTTTTGTATGGTGGTGGTGACGCCTTGCAGCACCTTTAGATCACCGAATTGTTTTTCCAGATTTTTAACCTCGATCACTTTTCGCCAGCCTCCTTTCAAGCATTTTCAGCAGCTTTGTCAGGATGATGACCACAATAAGATAGATGGCCGCCACCGCCAGCATGGGGATAAAGGGCTCAAAAGTACGGCTGCGGATGAGATCGCCGGCACGGGTAAGTTCCGGCAGGGCGATGACATAGGCCACCGACGTCTCTTTCAGCAGGGTGATAAATTCATTTCCAAGGGCGGGCAGTACGTTTTTGATCGCCTGCGGCATGATGATCTTCCACATGGCCGTCCGGTAAGACAACCCCAAGCTGCGCCCAGCCTCCATCTGCCCGCTGTCAACCGACATAATGCCGCTGCGGAATATTTCAGCCACATAAGCGCCTGAGTTGATGCCGAAGCCAACCACGGCAACAAAAAATTTATCCACGTTTACCGCAGAAAAAATACCGAAATTGATAATCATGAGCTGTACCAAAATAGGGGTGCCGCGTATGATCGTCAGGTACAGGCTGGCCAGCATATTTAAAAAACGTTTGAAAAAATGGCCGATCTTGCCCCCAATCGTTTTAGGGTGCTCATATTTCCACACTTTGTCGTTGGTGGTACGGGTCAACGCCACCAAAAAGCCCAGCGCAACACCTACCAGCACCGCGCAGGCCGTCACCGCCAAGGTGGTGCCGAGGCCCTGCAAAAGCCATGTCCAGCGGTCTTGATAGATAAAGTTTTGATAAAGCTTATCTAAAAAATCGTTCAAAAGCGCACATCCTCTCATTCAGATAAAGGGAAAAATAGGGACTCATTTTCCATGAGCCCCTATTTTGCAAATATTCACCGTTTATACGCGGCAGGCTGCGCTGCGCGTTTCGGGTCAAAAGGCAGGCTGTTTATTTGCGGATGATGATGACCTGCGTGGCATGGCAGATGGGGTCGGTAAAGTCAACGCTTTTCAAACGTTCTTCGTTTACCGTCATACCGGCCGCGCCAAAGTCGGCCTTGCCCGTCTGTACAGCCGCAATGATAGAGTCGAAAGCCATATCCTCAATTTGCAGGCTGTAGCCAAGCTTGTCACAGATAGCGGTGGCGAGATCGACGTCGAAGCCGACGATCGCCTCCATGCTGTCGTGGTACTCATACGGCGGGAACTCGGCGTTGGTAGCCATGATGAGCGTCCCTTTGGAATGGTCGGCGTCGGCAGGGCTGGTATAAGGCTGGGCACCTTCTACGCCGTTGATGTAATAGTCTTTCAGCTGCTGTAAAACGCCGTCGGCCTCCAGCTCTTTCAGCGCGGCGTTGATGTCATCTTTCAGCTGGGTGTTTTCTTTGGCGACACAGATGGCGTAATCTTCAT
>JAUNTE010000189.1 GCA_030538855.1 Oscillospiraceae bacterium | reverse complement strand
ATTCACCCGAGGATAAGCCCGAGTGGGAAGATTATAAAGAAACCGAGACTCTGAACAGCATGACCCCGCTTTGGAAAAAGCAGAAAAGCGAAGTGACGGACGAGGATTACAACCGTTTCTACCAGGATAAATTTGCCGATTACGAGGCCCCCGCCCGGGTCATCCGCTCTTCCACCGAGGGCGCGGCCACCTACACCGCCCTGATGTTCATCCCCAAACACGCCCCCTACAATTATTATACGCGCGATTTTGAGAAGGGCCTGCAGCTGTACGCCAGCGGCGTGCTGATCATGGACAAATGCGCCGACCTGCTGCCCGATTATTTCAGCTTTGTAAAGGGCCTTGTGGACAGCCAGGACCTCTCCCTCAACATCAGCCGCGAGATGCTTCAGCACGACCGCCAGCTGAAGGTGATTGCCCAGAGCCTTGAGAAAAAGATCAAAGCCGAGCTGTCCTCTATGCTGGAAAAAGACCGTGAAGCCTACGACGCTTTCTTTAAAGAATTCGGCCTCAACCTGAAATACGGCCTGTATGCCGATTACGGCATGCACAAAGAGGTTTTGCAGGATTTGGTGCTGTTCTATTCCTCCAGCGAGAAAAAGCCCGTAACCCTGAAAGAGTATACGGGCCGGATGAAAGAGGAGCAGAAATACATCTACTACGCGGCGGGCGAGACGGTGCAGAAGCTGGATCTTTTGCCCCAGACCGAGCTTTTGAAAGACAAAGGCGTTGAGATCTTATATCTTACCGACGATATAGACGAATTTGCCCTGAAAGCCCTGCATGAATATGACGGCAAAGAATTCAAATCCGTCTCAGAGGGCGATTTGGGCCTGGAGACCGAGGAGGAAAAAGAAGCCGCCAAAAAACAGCAGGAGGACAATAAAGACCTGCTTGAGACGCTGAAAGAAGCTTTGGGCGATAAGGTAAAAGAGGTTCGCCTCTCCTCCCGTTTGAAAAGCCATCCCGCCTGCCTTTCTACCGAGGGCGCGCTCAGCCTTGAGATGGAAAAGGTGCTGAACGCCATGCCCACCGAGGAAAAGGTCAAGGCCGAGCGCGTGCTTGAGCTGAACGCCGGGCACCCCATTTTTCAAAAGCTGACCGCTTTGATGGGGTCGGATAAAGAAAAGCTCAAACTGTATGCCGATGTGCTGTATAACCAGGCGCTGCTGATCGAGGGTATGCCGATCGAAGACCCCGTGGCCTACGCAAACGCGGTATGTACCCTGCTGCAGTAAAGCCGGGCCGCCATAAACCGCAGCAAATCATAAAACCATATCCCCTCCCAAAGGGGACAATAAAAAAGCGGCCTGCACGGCCAAAGCAAGGGCCGGCGTTAAAACAACGCCGGCCCTTGCTTTTTCTCAGGCTGTAATGGTTTGGCTTTCCGGTTTTCTTAATAAAGCGTCCTCCCCGCATTCTTTTCAGCTGAAGCGGCCTTGTGATAAGGCCTGGCCCTTCTTCCCGGCGCATACCGCTTTGGCTGATAAAATATAAATTTCTGCGGTACTTTACATGCCATCCCCTTATTCTGTTTTCTCTTTTATATCGGGGGCTTTGTGTTTTCAAACGCCTACTTTCCATTTTCTATGGTTATTTTGTTATTCGTCCTGCGCTTCAGTGGGGCAGTTTTTACCGGCAGGCATCCCGCGCTGTTTTCTGCCTTCTGCTCTTGTTTTTTACCCCGGCTTTTTTCATCTTCAGCTTATCCCCTTCATGCTTCGTCATATATTTTCGTCTTCTGCATTTTTGTGTTTCTATCAGACGACGGCTGTATGCCGCTTATATGCAAAACTTTTTTGCTGTGAAACGGCCTGCGCCTTGGCTTTCAGGGCAAAGAAAATGATATTTCTTTCCCGACACGGCCTTCTCGCTTCCATTGCAGGCAGCTGCCGCCGTACCCCAGCCGCCGCGGCTCTTGCGCTTTCGCTTTCGTTTAAATAAAGCGGCAGCGGCAAAATCATATTCAAAAACGTTAAAAGAACGCCGGGCGGCTCTTGAGATACCGCCCACCCTCTGCGGCGCATACTGTTTTAAGTATTTTTGAATGATTTACCATGCGTCCCCAGCCAGTCCATCTCTATAGTATCGTTCCGGCGGCTTCTGCCAGTTTTCGTCATTCAGCTGCCCGCACCAACGGCATCTTCCCCCTTCACCGCTGAAATCACAAGGCAGCGGCGGAATATCACGTATCTCGGCCAAACCGCAGCCCTCTGTACATGCATATACATAACAGCCATGATAAGAACAGGTTGGTTCGTCCGCAACATGCTCAAAAACCCAGGTACAGTTACAGCCCCATTGACAATGCCGCAGGTGCCTGCGTCCCTCTCCATGCTGACAGTAGTAATAGAGAACGCCGTCGATCATACAGGTCCCGTCTCCGTTGTCGATCTCTCCCGTCACTTGGCTGCCGCCTTCTGCGGCGGCGCTATTTGTAACAGTACCGCCTGCAGCAGTATCCACGGCAGCGGCGCCTGTATTGGCCGCAGGTTTATTTTTCACTGTAAGCGTATAGACGGCAGTAAAACCTTCGGCGCTTGTCACCGTTATCTCAGCCGTGCCCGCATTTTTTGCCGACATCACACCCGTTTCGTTTACCGTCGCAACTTTTTCATTTTCACTTTTAAAGGTATAGGTACTTTCGGGGGCATTGTCAGGCTGGATATAAGGCTTTATTGCATAGCTGCCGCCCACATATAAAATCCCCTCATTTTTTTCCAGCGCGATCCCCGTGGCCGCCGTTGTCACCTGCACTTTTGTCTTGGCCGTTTTACCGTCAAGCGTCATACTGATCACGGCTTCACCATCGGCCTTGGCCGTCACGGTGCCGTCTTCATCCACCATGGCCACCGCCTCATTGCTGCTGGTATAGGCGATGACGCCTGTGGTATATGCATTTTCCGGCACGGGCTTTGCCCCCAATCCGGCGCTGTTTGTTTTATTGATAGCCAATTCCAATAATTCCGGGGCTTCAATGCCCTCCAGCGGCACTGATACCGTAATCTCTTGTTCAGCCGTTAGGTCTCCGGCCGTGGCTATAATCACAGCCGTACCTTCCGCCATACCCGTCACTTTACCAGTTTCATCCACTGCGGCAACGGTCTCGTCGCTGCTGGCCCATACCACCGCTAACTGCGCGAAAGCTTTCGCCTTTTCCTCATCCTGTGCCTCCGGCTTATCATATACGGCGGTCAAAACAGCCTGCGCCTGCTCGCCCACATTTATTCTCTCAGGCAAGGCGACGTCAAGCTGCACTGCCTGTACGCCGCACCCCGTCATCATGAAGATAAATAAAAGCACCGGCGGCAAAAATGTTTTGAAACCACTTTTTTTCATCTGTAAACGCTCCTTTCTTTTCGCAGCGCGCTTTTCCGGCTTTTGGCAAAACATCTTAAAATATAAACGCAATGTCCCTATAGCAAAAACCGCACAGAAAGCCTGTGCGGTTTATTTTTTGTTTTTCCCTGAAAGCGCATAAGGCTCTGTAATTATCATATAACGGCCACATTGCTTTTTCAACCGTAAAATCTTTAGCTGCATGGCCGTTTTCACTGTATCGGCTCCATCCCTTCTCTGCGGCCTCCTCAGCTTTTTTCGTCCCATTCCGGCGATATTTTCAGGCTTTTTCAGCTGTCGCAAAACCAGCGCTCCGCACACGCCTCCTCTTTATATAGTGTTTCCCTGCAGGCCCGCCGTTACAGCGCCCATGCGCGGTATGCGCCGCACCTGCCTGAGGTTTTTTTGTACCGTTCTTGTTTTTTTGCCAGTTGCCCGCCATGGATAGGCCGGGAAAACTTCCGCAAGTTTTTTTATTTTCACCTGCTCTATCAGCAGCTTTTTACATGGCGCACCCATTTAACGGTTATCTTTTAAAGACGCACCATCATCGCCGTTTTTGGTTTTACTGGCAGATATGCGCACGGCTTATCTGCCCCAAACGGGATAGTTTTAAATTTTACCTGACTGTCTCTAAAAATCACTTTCTGTATAATTTAATCGTTTTAATACATCTTTTGTCGTTTTTCAAAATATAGAAAATATGCTCATCCTGCTTTACATTTTATGGCCCCAGCTGTAAACCGCCGTACCGGCGGCTTTGTTTTACGGTTCCGCTTTTTTATACCTTGCCGCTGTAAAAGAAAAATCCGTTACAAATGCTTCCTCTCATTCCCTTTTACTTTGCCGCATTTTTTGATCTGCCGCAGCCGTCTCTTTTCATCACTATTTGTATAATTCTATCTATTTAATACATTTTTTAAATAAAAGAGCATCTTTTTCGTTTTTTACAGCTCCCAACACGGCATGAGCGCTTCAAACAGCATTGCTCTCTCTTCTCTCACGCCTCTCTTTCCTAACGTCGACCAAAAAACCAGGACGCGGCAATCTCTGTCTTATTTTTCTTTTAAGGCTGTTTCAGCAAAAGGTTATTTCGCAAAAAATTATTCTCTGTATTATTCAATAAATATAAT
>JAUNTE010000188.1 GCA_030538855.1 Oscillospiraceae bacterium | reverse complement strand
GGCAGATACATTTTGAACTGCAGGAGGAATATCACGACACCTACGCCGAAGGCGAGATCATTCAACAGTCGCCGCTGGCGGGCAGCTCGTACACCGAGGGCTCTGTCGTCACGCTGACCATCAGCAAGGGGCCGCAGAAGGTGGCGGTGCCGAATATTTTGAACCTCAGCCGCGAGAGCGCGGTGCAGATGCTCAACCAGGAGGGCATCCGCTTTATGTTTGCAGAGGTGGAAAACGACGGAAAATATGAGGAAGGGGTCGTGCTTCGCACCGACCCGGAGGTGGGGACGACCTTTGATGTGAAAAACGTCACGGTCACGGTATATCTCACCGGTAAAAAACCGGTGGTCAGCAGTACGCCTGCGCCTGATGCGCAGCCTCCGGCCAGCTCGACACCGCAGCCGCCCCCGCCGCCTGTGACCGATCCTTCCAGCTCAAACCCGCAGCCGGAGGAAACGGGCGGACAGGAGACATGACCAAATAGATGAAGTTTTGACCGGGCCGGTTTTCGCCCGGTCAAAATTTTAGGAGGATATTGCATGAAAGAGAAAATATACGGTCTGCTGCGGCAGCTGTGTGAGGCCGAGGGCGTGAGCGGAGACGAAAAACAGGCGGCCGCCTGCGCGGAACGGTTTTTATCGGGGTTTGCAAAAACGCGATATACACCGCTGGGCAGCCTGACCGCGCAGGTTTGCCCCGGGGCGCCCGGCGCACCGCATCTGCTGCTGACGGCGCATATCGATCAAATTGGGCTGATCGTGACGCAGACGGCGGAAAAAGGCTTTTTAAGGGCGGCGGCCGTAGGCGGTTTTGACCGCCGCATTTTAGCGGGCCAGCGGGTGACGGTGCATACGGCGAAGGGCGGGTATCCCGCGGTGATCGCTTCAACGCCGCCCCATTTGCAGGCGGGGGAGGAAAAGGCCCCCGAGACGGACGGGGTGCTGCTGGATACCGGCTGTACCCCCAAGGAGGCGGAGGCCCTGTTTGCCCCCGGCGATTTTGTCACCCTGCACGGCGTTTTTCGGACGCTGGCGGGGGGGCGTATCTCTTCACCGGCGCTGGACGACCGGGCGGGCTGCGCCGCCGTGCTGGCGGCGGCGGAAATGTTGGCGAAGGCCCCGCCGGCCTGCCGGGTATCGGTGCTGCTTTCTTCACAGGAGGAGACGCATGGCGCGGGCGCGTTGTCGGCCATGCAGGCGCTGAAGCCGGATGTCGCGCTGGCGGTGGACGTCTCGTTCGCGGCGGCCTGCGGCGTGCCGGCCCACCGGTGCGGGGAACTTTCAAAAGGGCCGATGATCGGGTTTGCGCCGGTGCTGTCCCCCCGCGTATCCCGCAGGCTGGTAAGGCTGGCGAAAGAGCTGGACATGCCGTTTCAAACTGAGGTGATGAGCGGCGCCACCGGCACCGACGCCGATCAGATCGCCTCGGCGGGGCGCGGCGCCGTCACCGGGCTTATCAGTATCCCTCAGCGATACATGCATACGCCGGTTGAAACGGTGGATATAGGGGATATAGAGGCTGTGGCCCGGCTGATGGCCGCGTTTGCAAAGGAGGCGCATGAATATGCTGCGGGATGATATAGAGACACTGTGCGGGCTGCGGGGCATATCGGGGCAGGAGGACGAGGTGAGGGATTTTCTGCTCAAAGAAATAGCGCCGTATGCCGCTTGCACGGTAGACGCGATGGGAAACCTGCTGGTGGAGAAAAAGGGGAAAAAGACAGCCGAAAAACGGGTGCTGTTTTCAGCCCATATGGACGAGGTGGGGTTTATCGTCACCCATATCGAGGAGGACGGGCTTTTGCGTATTGCCCCTGTCGGCGGTATATCCCCTTTGGTAACGCCCGGGCGCGCCGTATTGGTGGGTGAAAAGGCGGCCCCCGGCGTGATCGGCTGTAAGCCGGTACACCTGCTGGAAAAAGGCGAAAAAGATAAACCCGCGCCGCTGGAGGAATGCCGTGTGGATATGGGCGCGGCCAATAAAGAAGAGGCCTGTGCTTTGGCGTCTCCCGGCGACGCCGTGACTTTTGACGCTTCTTTTTTGCGGCTGGGCGGTGAAAAGTTCTGCGCAAAGGCCATTGACGACCGGGCGGGCTGCGCGATCCTTTTGGATATGATCCGTCAAGAGCTGCCGTATGATTGTCTGTTCAGCTTTACCGTACAGGAGGAGACCGGCTGCGCCGGTGCGAAAGCCGCCGCCTTTGCGCTAAGGCCGGATATTGCCATAGCGGTAGAGAGCACCACTGCCGCAGACCTTGCGGATGTAAAGCCCGGTAAAGAGGTGTGCAGGCAGGGCTGCGGCCCCGTTTTGTCTTTTATGGACAAAGGGACGCTCTACGATAAAGAGCTGTTTCGTTTTGTCTGTGAGAGGGCGGAAAAAAACGGGCTTGCCTTTCAGACAAAACAGGGCGTTTTCGGCGGCAACGAGAGCCGCAGCCTGCAAACGGCGGGCGGCGGCGCGCGGGTGTTGGCGGTGAGCCTGCCGGTACGGTATCTGCACAGCGCGTCAGGCGTGTGCGGCTGGCGCGACGCAGAAGAGACCCGAAAACTGCTGGGCCATATGGCTGCATGGCTGCCCGGGTGGGTGTGAGCCTCGCGGCGGATTTGTACATCGTTTTGCGGGCGGCTGTTTTACCGCCGCCCGCCGGTTTTTTGCCGCTGGGCGGAAAGCTTTGAAAAGGTTGAAAGAAGCTGTAAAACCGGTATACCACGCTTTTGAAAAAGATTTTGCAATCCGGCAGTTCTCATGATAGAATGAACGGGAAAGCCGAGGTGAAAGCCATGGAAACTGAAGTGAGGCAAAAAAGAAGGATCAGGCGTACGGTGAAGGGGCTGGCGGCTGTTTTGGGCGGCCTGCTGGCAGCTGTGCTTTTGCTGGCGCTGCTTTTTCCCATCTCTTACCGTGTTGACGTTACGATGGAGGGGATCGGCTGGCAGCTGGGCGCGTCCGCAACAGAGGACGCCGTCACCATTCAGATCAAAGGGGTGTATCATCACTATCTGATGCGCGACGACATCTTTGAGGGCGACGTTCATATCCAGGGTGTGGATTATACCGATGACAAGGCTTGGTCGCTGCTGCCGGTGACGCTGAAAGAGGGCTACGGCGAGCTGACCTGGTTTTCAAACAGCAGCCGGCTTGAAAGCCGTCACTACGGGTTTATCATTGCCGACGCCGGGATGCGGCGGGTCGTCGTCGGGCGGCAGGGCGAAAGCTTTGGCCAGCAGGGTGGATACCTTATCACCGCCCCAGCCGATAATCATAACGACGCGGTGGCAAAAACGGCGGTGCTGCTGAAAAAACAATTCGGGTGGCTGCAAAAGATAGACGTGAGCGGCGAATACGCTTAAAGGGGGGACGGTGCCATGATGCGGGACGTGGAAAAGACCATCGGCAATTTGATCGATAAACAAAAGACGGCGTTTCTTGGCTCGGTGGATGAGGCGGGCTGGCCCAACGTCAAGGCGATGCTGCCCCCCCCCCCGCAGGCGTGAAGGCCTGCGCTGCTTTTGGCTCACCGCCAACACCTCTTCGCAGAGGGTGGCGCAGTTTCTCAAAACCCTAAGGCGGCGCTGTATTTTGCGGCAGTCGCTTTTTTCGCGGGGCCATGCTGAAAGGGACGATAGAGGTTTTACAGGATGCGGACAGCAAACAGCTGATTTGGAAAACAGGCGATACCATGTACTACCCACAGGGAATGACCGACCCGGATTACTGTGTACTGAAATTTACCGCCGCCGCGGGCCGCTATTACAGCAATTTTAAATCAGAGGATTTTACAGTGAAAGGTGAAGAAACGCCGACGCCCTGAAACGGGGTGGAGCACCTGTTCATCAGGAGGGGCTGTATATGGAGCTGAAAGAGATAGAAAAGCGTATGCACGGCGGGGGCCTTTACTTTTGCAATGATGAAGAACTGCAGAAAATACAGACAGCCGCCCAGGAAAAGCTGTATGAATATAATCATACCCGCCCGTCTGAAGGTGAAAAACGCGCCGCGCTTCTGCACCAGATGTGCGCCGAAATTGGTACCGGCTGCTGGCTTGAGCCTCCGCTGCACGCCGACTGGGGCTGCCGTTTTGTACATATGGGCAGCGGCGTTTACGCCAATTTTAATTTGACGCTGGTGGATGACACCCATATCTATATCGGCGACCATGTGCTTTTTGGCCCCAATGTGACGATAGATACCGCCACGCACCCCATTCATCCGGGGCTGCGCAGCAGGCAGGCGCAGTACAATAAGCCCGTTTTCATTGAAGACAACGTCTGGCTGGGCGCGGGCACTATCGTGCTGCCCGGTGTGCGGATAGGAAAGAACAGCGTAATTGGCGCGGGCAGTGTTGTGACAGCCGACATTCCGGCAAATGTGGTGGCGGTGGGTGCGCCGTGCCGCGTTTTGCGACAGATCAATGAAGACGACCTGCGCTGTTATGACAAGGGAAAGCTTATCGACCTTTAAACCGGCCGGATAAAGAGCGCTGAAAAAATATACGTAAAAAATGATCCCCTCCGCCAGGTGAAAAGCAAAGCGGGCCTGCCGGAGGGGATTTTTTATAGCTGCAAACGGGCTGAAAAAAG
>JAUNTE010000187.1 GCA_030538855.1 Oscillospiraceae bacterium | reverse complement strand
CACACTTTTTAAATTCGGTACAGCCTCTTGCGGGTTCTGTTTCAATGCGTATTTCTGCCGTTTTTTGCACCTTTCACCTGCCGAAAGCTCTTATCTTTCCGCCTGCATGATCTCCTGTTTTTCTTTCATATCCTCTGCGGCCTCTTTTGCCGTAAGCTCCCCTTTCAAATAAGCTTTTACAATGGGCAGCTGGATCTCCAGCGTCCGCTGATCGATAAAAGCCGCTCTATCTACGTCGTAAAAAGTGTCCGCGATCGGTGCTACCTCTTCGCCCCTCGCTTTTTTCAAAATATAATCCGTCGCCGGAATAACCGGCTCGCTAAACGTATCAAACTCTTCCAAGCTTTCACATACCTCGTCTATACGCTCTATCGACTGTCGAAGCGATTTCAGGCTAACGGACGTTCCTTCTTCATTATTCGCTTCACCGGAATATCCCACGATCTCTGAAAGCAGCCGCGCCGCCAGTTCCGGTTCTTGTGAATTAACGTTTATACCGATAAAAGCCGTAGGTTCATAGGCGTTTTTCACAATACTCAATATTGCATTAGGATTATACGACATCGCAGTGTACAAGCGCAGCAGCATAATTGTAAACGATTCATATGAAGCCTGCTGGCGTGAAAGCGAAGCAAGCGCTTTCCCCTGTGCCATCTGGTATCCGCCAAAATCCGCGCCCGGCCATTCCTGTCCTGTGGGGCCTCCGGCTTCAGCCCTCCACTGGGTGCAGCCTATCTGGTCAGCTATTGTCTTAAAATCCTGTAAAAAGGTCTCTGCTCTGGCGGTGTCAAAGCTGCCGTTCGCAGCGTAAAATTCATCGCTGTACAGTAACATCATCATCTCAAAAAGTTGGTTCTGCGTCCAATCCTCCGCTGGCAAAAGCGGCGTTTCCTGCGCCGCGGCAAAGGCCGCCAAAGTGTGCAGGCTCGAAAAAGCACCCGCAGTGTTTTTATCCGCCAGTAACGTCCACGCATGAAACGAAACCGGCATTGCATAAATACTGCCGTTTTGCTCTGTACTGCTCTGCCAGACACCGGGCAATATCTCTTCTTTTAAATTTTCCAGCTGCTGTTCCAGCGGCAGCAAAACGCCATTACTGATGTAATTTTTTAGTAGTCCCGGATCGATCAGCAAAACATCCGGCCCTTTACCCGCCAATATTTCTGTATTGAGCGCTTTATATGCATCGTCTTCGCTGCTATAGGCATTTTCGCCCACCATCTGCCGGTATTGTATAGTAACGCCGGGGTTTTCCTTTTGAAACTGCGCAATCGCATTCTGTATTTGTTCACTCTCTTGCGTCATTCCGGCCACGGTCAGCTCTTTTTCAGTCAGCGGTGCGTTGGGGTCAAAGGTGATTCGGATAATATGCGTTTGATTGTTATAAACAGTTTGGGCGATAAAGCCGTCGCCTTCAGTATAAAGTTCAAGAAAATTAAAATCAGAATATTTAAAAACATCATATTGGTTGCTGATCAATTCTTCCCACAATGTCGCCCCGGGCGTCCAATATTGAAGATTTCTGTTTCTGCTGTAAAAAAGAGTACCGTTTGGCCCCGCAAATAAATTCGGCGTGGGAAATTCTCCGCTGCCTTCGCTTTTCAGCGAGGGCAGCCTCACTTCTTCTCCGTCCGGCAATTTTTTCATGGTAAGGATCAGGGTCCTTTCTTCCTCATCCTTCGCGGCATAATAGTAAAACGTATCATCCTGAGCCATACAGCGTATCGGCTGATGCATCTTATATTCTTCGGCAACTTTCCCGCTGTCCATGTCATACAGCTGGATATCTCCCCTGCCTAAAACTACCGTTCCGTCCGACAATACAAATGCGCCGTTCAGCATACCGGTTCCCGATTCTAATCCCTCCAGTTCTATCTGCTGGGCTTTTTCTCCTTCACATAAAAAAACGGCAACATTGGGCTGCGCGGTATAATAATCGCCTAATACGGTATACAATTTCCCATCATTTCCATATAGGATCTTATATACGCTCAGCTGCGGCAACTGTGCTAAAGCGTCATTCACCGCCGCGGCATCCTCCACGGTCCAGCTGCCGTCCTCCTGCAGCGTTGCACAACGGTAGGGGCCCTTATTCTTTGTTTCTGTGCTGTAGAAAAACTGAAACTCTCCCTGTGCATTACGTAAAAAAGCAGTTCGCCGGTTAGCAACATCCTGGGGCACGTCTATGGGAAGTGGAATTTCTGTGGTCACATACCGTCCCAAAGGCTCCGCTTCTTCTTCCTGTAAATCCTCATCTGTTGTGGACATGATCCCGCAGCCGGCAAATAAGCCCAGCGCCAGCGTCAGGCTCATAAGTATACAGATAATTTTTTTCGTCAAAACGTTCCCTTCTTTCCATCTGTTTTTCTTATAATGCAGTTTACCCAACCATTCTCTATTTTTCCCTAACGGAATCTCTGATAAATATCAAAATAGAAAAAACGTTTTCGAACTGAAAAGGAGAATGCTATATAGAAAAATTACAGTTCTCCCTGCGGGCTGCATTAATGAAAAACAGCTTCAGTAGCTGATGGGTACCTCCTCTGACAGCGGGGTCTTTATCCCCACATATAGGCCCATCCCGGCAGAAGCCGGAAATCCCGGCTCCTGCACATCCGTCTGCTCGCCGCAGCCAATAAAAGCGGCTCTAAAAATCATCGGCAAAAGCAGACAGCCTGTTTTTCTCAGCATTTTTTATACTTTGCCTTAGGGACACGTACCTGTTGATTTTTAAAAAATATCATACTTCCTTCCTCTTACCCTTTCGCCAGTATCACAGCCGTTTTTTCATTGATTCTCTCTGCAGCTTCTTTTGCCGTGTATTCGCCCTCCATATAGGCTTTTACCACCGGCAGCTCGATGTCCAGCAGCTGCTGATCGATAAATATCGGCTTATCGACGGCCAAAAACATCTCCACAATAGGCTTCACGTCCTCGCTTTCGGCCTTTTGCAGCATATAATCCTCTCCGTCAAAGACAGCGTCGCCGAACGCGCCGTACTTATCCAGGCTTTCACATACCTTCGCCGTGTCTTCAACCGCCCGCTGCATCCTTTCTTTGTTGACCGTGGTTCCCTCTTCAAAATTAAGGGTATCGGTATGGCCTATCAGTTCTGAGACGAAATCGGCCGCCAATTCCGGCTCTTTTGAATTGACGTTCACCCCAATCAGCGTTATGGGCTGGTATGCATTTTTTAAGACGCTCAATTTCGCGTTTGGATTATACGTCATCGCGGTATGCAAACGCAGCAGCCCTATCTCAAACGGCTCACCCTGAGACTGTTGCCTCGAAAGCGAGGCCAGTGCCCTGCCCTGCGACATTTCACAGCTGCCTCTGTCCACCCTCGGCCATTGAGGATAGCCGTTGCGGTCGGCGCGTGTCTGCCACTCGCTGCAGCCGAACTGATCGGCTATGATTTTAAAATCCTGTAAAAAGGTCTCCGCTTTGGCGGCGTCAAAACTGCCGTCTGCGGCGTAAAATTCATCGCTGTACAATAACATCATTGTCTCAAAAAGTCGGCTCTGCGACCAATCCTCCGCCGGCAAAACAGGCGTTTTCTGGCTGGCGGCAAACGCAGCCAGGGTATGCAGGCTTGAAAAGGCCTCTTCCGCGTCCTTCTCCGCCAGCAATGTCCATACATGAAAAGCCACCGGCAGCGCATAAATATTCCCTTTGTCGTCCATACAGCTCTGCCACAGGCCGGGCAGCATCTCATCTTTTAAAGGCTGCAGCTGTTTTTCCAGCGGTACCAAAATGCCTTGGCCCGCGTATGTTTGCAGCATGTCAGGTTCCAACAGCAGCAAATCCGGCCCTTCTCCCGCCAATATCTCGGTATTCAGCACCTTATAGGCGTCGTCCTTGCTGCTGTAAGCGTTTTCACCCACCATTTGGCGGTACTGGACGATGACCCCGGGATGTTCTTGTTGAAACTGAGCGATCACGCTCTGCACAAGCTCGTTCTCTTCGCCCATCCCCGCCAGGGTCAGTTCCTTTTCGGTCAGCGGCGCATCAGGGTCAAAAACGATGCGGATGATATGCCGCTCGTTTTGATATAACGCCTGTGCGATAAACGCATCATCTTCGGCATAAAGGTCGATAAAGGCAAAATCAGCATATTTGAAAACGTCAAATTCATTGGTGAGCAGTTCTTCCCAAAGCGTCGTCCCGGGCGTCCACTGCTGAAGATTTTTATTTGTGCTGTAAAACAGGCTGCCGTCAGTGCCGGCAAACAGCATTGACAACAATGCTGTACCGTCCTCGTTTTTCAGTACGGGCAGTGTTGAAATTTCTCCGTCCGGCAGCTTTTGCATGGTGAGCGTCTGCGTTTGCTGAGAAACCTCCTGACAATAAAAGGTATCGTCCCCGCCCATACACCAAATAGCCTGGTGCACTTCATATTCCCATGCTACCTTTCCGGTTTCCATGTCATACAGCTGTAAGTTCCCTCTGCCCAAAGCCACTGTCCCGTCCGACAGCACAAAGGCGTCGTTCAGTATGTCGGTTCCTTCTTCCAGGCCCTCCAGCTCAAGCCTTCGGGCTTTTTCACCCTCACAAATAAAAACAGCTATGGCGGGCTTGGGCGTGTAAAGGTCAGAC
>JAUNTE010000186.1 GCA_030538855.1 Oscillospiraceae bacterium | reverse complement strand
GATCGCGTCCCACTTTTCCTGCCATTTTTCCATATTTTCATTGACGCCGCTGCGAATCTTCAGGCTGACCGAACCTGTGTAATCCGTCAGTGAAATGGTATAGCTTTTTCTGAAGTTTCCCTTCAGCTCGGTAAAAAATACGTCGCCCCATATCACGCATTTGCCAGCCTCGGCGCCTATTTTCTTCAGCGGCAGCGTTGTCCCGGGCTTAAATAGCTTTCCTTCAATCACCTTTACCGGCGTCGCATCAAGGTCAAGCCCGGGTATTTCAAACTCAGGCGGCTTTTCCTGCTTATGCGCAGGCGGCGCCGCCTCCGGCTTTTTGGCGTTGATTTGCGCCAAAACCTCCTCTTCACAAAGCTGTGTATCGCAGTAAAGCGTTACAGAAGTTCTTACCCCTGTGTACTGCTCTATTTTATCTTCCATTCCTTTGGCAAATTCACATTCCGTCAAAATAGAAAGGCCGCAGTGTACCGTAATCTGAATCGTTTCGCCCTCTATTTGAAAAAAGGCGTTATTTAAAAATCCGTTTAACGGCATCCCATCCCGTTTCAGCTCTTCTACGATAACAGAAAGAGCGTCCGGCGTTATATGGGCAAAATCAAAATAATTTTGAAACGCAACGGTATAAAAACCTGTAAAAGCAGGCAGCAGCGCAGCCGCAAGCTGACGCAGCGCCTCTCCTTCTACCGGATAGGCGCTGGTAATGATCACATTGATCTGATGCTGTTTGCGGTCGGCTTCCACCCGCTGTATCAGTACGCCGTCAAAAGCCTTTTGCAGATATTCTGAGGATAGCGCCGGCCCCCATATCTGAGAAACCAAATAATGCAAACTGCTTGTCCCCTCTTTTCCGGTGTCCCTTACTCTTTTATGGCCGTATGTAAAAATACTTACAGCTTTTCAATTTCTTCCATCAGCTGTCCGACGATATCTCCGCGCAGCACTTTTTTTTGTTCTCCTTTTACAAACAAAACAGCGCTGTCCCGGCCCCCCGCAATGCCTATATCCGCTTCACGCGCCTCGCCCGGCCCGTTCACCACACAGCCCATTACCGCAACCTTGATGGATTTTTTACAGCCCTGCAGCCGTTTTTCAACCTCCAGGGCATACTCCGCCACTGGGATATTGGTACGGCCGCAGGTGGGGCAGCTGATCACCTCCGGCCCAGCCACAGGCAGGCCCGCCGCACGTAAAATATCATATCCCGCCTGTATCTCTTTCTCCGGGTCGTCTGTCAGCGATACGCGCAGCGTATCCCCGATCCCTTCCATCAAAAGGCCGCCGATACCCATGGCTGATTTGATCAGGCCCATGCGGTAGGTACCCGCTTCTGTTACGCCAATATGAAGCGGATATTCACATTTTTCGGCAAGAAGCCGGTACGCCTGCAGCATGGTAGGCACATGGGACGATTTTATAGAAATTACAATATCCTGAAAATCCGCATTTTCTAACAGCGAAACGTGATAAAGCGCGCTCTCAACAAGGGCCTGCGGCGTAGGCGCGCCATATTTTTCAAGAATGCTTTTTTCAAGGCTGCCGGCGTTTACGCCGATACGGATAGGCACTTTTTTCTCTCTGCACGCCCGGGCCACCTCACGCACCCTGTCCGCGCCGCCCACATTGCCGGGGTTCAGCCGTATTTTATCCACGCCTGCTTCAACACAGGCCAGCGCGATACGATAATCAAAATGGATATCAGCCACAAGTGGGATCGTGACCGCATTTTTCAGGGCGCTTACCAGCCCCGTATCCTCTAAAGAAGGTACCGCGACCCGCAGTATCTGGCAGCCGGCTGCCTCAAGCCGCTTGGCCTGCGCCACATTTCCCGCAATGTCTTTTGCCGGCATGTTCAACATGCTTTGTACCGCCACCGGATGATTCCCTCCGATGGGACAGTTTCCAATCATGATTTCCCGCGTTTTACGTCTCATGGCAATCCCTCAATCGCAGTTGTAACAAATAACGTTTAAAAAAGTTTTGTAATATCCCAAAAGGTGACCAATAAAATCAATCCCATCAGCAGGGCCAGCCCGGCCATATGGATAAATGCCTCATATTTTTGTTTGATGGGTTTTCTGCGGATGGCTTCGATCAGCAAAAACAGCAGATGCCCGCCGTCCAGGCCCGGTATCGGCAGCAGGTTAAAAATACCCAGATTGATGGTAAACAGCGCCAGTAATGACAGCACGTTTTGATAACCGCCGTCGGTCGCCTCTGAAATCGCCTGCACGATCCCAACCGGGCCGGAAAGGGCATTTAACGGCACCCGCCCTGTCACAAGGTCCATCAGCGACAAAATAATGGTCCGTGAATAGCTCATCGTCCAACTGCAGGTCTCTCCCAACACGCGCAGGGGCGTTTTTTGCAGTCCGTAAATAAAAAAGTCCTGCTGTATCATATTACCGGCTTCCGTCACTTCCTGAATTTTAAAAGTGACCTGGGGCAGCACAACATTTTCGCCGTCCCGTTTTACCACAAATTCCGCGCTGTCGCCCGCAATACGTGTAAACTCATAGTAGACGTCCTGTAAAATAAAGCAGCGCCGTCCATTCACTGAAAGTATCTCATCGCCCTCTTTTAACGGCGACGCCCCCTGATTGGAAACGGCGTCATCGGTAAAGTCCGCAATCATGCGGCTGGGCAGCAGCTCCATACTTGAGAGCAGTATCAGCAGTACCAAAAAGCCCAGTATAAAATTCATAACAGCACCGGCGGCCGTCACTAAAATACGCTTCCAAACGCTTGCCCGCTGGAAAGAGCGCGGGTCCTGACTGTCCTCGTCTTCTCCCTCCATACTTACAAAGCCGCCTATCGGAAAAGCCCGCAGCGAGTATGTCGTTTCTCCCTTTCCAAACTTTAACAGCCGCGGGCCCATCCCTATGGCAAATTCATTGACTTTGATCCCGCATTTTTTCGCCGTCAAAAAATGCCCCAGCTCATGTATCAGTATCACTGCGCCAAAAATCAGGATAACAACCAGCGCTTTTACCACAAAAGAAAAAACACCCGCCACATACTCACCACTTTCTTTGATTTAGATATGTGCCATCACAAACTCCCGTGCTTTTTTATCAACCGCATATACGTCCGGCAGCGTATAATCTCCCTGCGGGGTCTCTATCTCCTCCACAGCTCTTTCCACCAGTTCGCCGATCTGCAAAAAACCGATTTTGTCTTCTAAAAACAAGGCTACCGCCTGTTCGTTGGCGCCGTTCGCCGCGCAGGGGGCAAGGCCGCCTTTTTTGATGGCTTTTTTACACGCCGCAAGACAGCGAAAGGTCTCTTCGTCCGCTTGATCGAAAGTAATGCCTGAAAGCATTTTAAAGTCAAACTCTGGAATATCACCTGCCACCCGCTGCGGCCATGTCAGCGCATACTGGATAGGAAGCCGCATATCCGGCACACCCAGCTGCGCCAAAATAGAATGGTCAGAGAATTGAACCATGGAATGAATGATACTCTGCCGCTGCACGACAATCTCTATCGCTTCACAGGGCAGGCCAAACAGCCATACCGCTTCAATCAGTTCCAGCCCTTTATTCATAAGCGTAGCGCTGTCTATCGTGATCTTCGCGCCCATACTCCAGTTGGGATGCCGCAGGGCCTCTTTTTTTGTCATGTTTTTCAATTCTTCCGGTTTTAGGCCGAAAAAAGGCCCGCCCGAGGCAGTCAATAATATTTTTTCCAGGGCTTTTGCTGAATGGGCGTCTTGCAGGCACTGAAAAATAGCCGAATGCTCGCTGTCCACAGGCAGCAAATGCACGCCCTTTCGCCGCACCGCTTTCATAACCAGCTCTCCGCCCGTTACCAGGCTCTCTTTGTTCGCCAGCGCCACATCGTGCCCAGCCTCAATGGCCGCCAGCGTACTGCCTAAACCGGCGATCCCCACTACCGCATTTAAAACGATTCCGGCGTCCGGGTCAGCCGCAAGCTCACGCAGGCCTTCTTCCCCCTTCAGCAGCAGGGGTTTCGGCTGCGGCAGCTCCTCCAGCAAACGGCTGAAATGCTGCGCCGCCGCGGCTTCCACCACCGCAATCTTCTTCGGGCAAAATTCTTCCATCTGCTTTTTTAACAGAGAGATATTCGCATACGCCGCCAAACCGTAAACCTCATATCCCTGCCGCCTGATCACTTCCAGGCTCTGCGTACCGATAGACCCTGTACTGCCCAATAAAGTTACCGTTTTCAACGCCAGCCTCCGTTCTTTACTATATGAATTTTGAGGCCAAAACATACGGTTATCATTTGCTCAGGCCAGAAAATTGCAGAAAAAAGACGCGCACATCGCCGTAAACGGCGTAACAAAAAGAATACTGTCAAAACGGTCCAAAATACCGCCGTGTCCCGGCAATATCGTACCGTAATCTTTGATATCCATCTGTCTTTTGATGGAGGAGGCAAAAAGATCGCCTGTCATGCCAAGCAAACTGGCAGGCACAGCTATCACAGCAACTAAAAGGCAAACTTGCCAATTGATGACCAGTACCGGCGCGGCCGAAAAAAGCTGTTCTAACCCATAGTAGACAAACAGCACTACTTCACCCAGCAGTATACTTCCTAAAACGCCCCCTATCGCGCCTTCCACCGTTT
>JAUNTE010000185.1 GCA_030538855.1 Oscillospiraceae bacterium | reverse complement strand
TGTCAAAAAGCCGAGGAGATCATGCGGGCACAAAAAACCGAAGAAATTTATACCCGGGCCAGGAACAGTCATGCTTATACTGTTTGTACCAACACAAAACCGGAGAGCAAAATGGAAAAAGCTGCGCGGTGACAGATAAAAACGTTGGCCTTTCTCACTTTGCATACCATTTTTGTCATGTACCTTTAAGCGCGCCCTTTATTGCGCCATATCGGTACGCCGTTTCTTTTTCCAAGCAAGGCCGCCCTGAAAAGCGGGGCGGCTTGAACATATCAGCGGTACGCGAATACGAATCACAGCCCCGACAGCATAAAAAATCGCCGAAATCAAAAATAAAAGCTGAACAGGCTTTCAAAAATACGCCTTACGGCGTGGCAACGAAAAGGAAGGGCCCCTGATATCCGGCATGGCCTGTAAGGCGGCCGGCAGTTTTCAGCTGTCTGCCGCCTTACCGATTTTGCAAATGACCGTGTGCCTTCCCGGCTGCAAGGTCTTTTCACGCCGGGCGCCACTTTTATTTTTTGAAACAAATACAAAAAAGCCCATGTCCGGCCGCAATGGCCGTACATGGGCTTTTTGATATCTCAGCACTTTCCGCGCAGGGCGGCAGGCTTTTTACGGCGGCTGTTTTCAGCGCCTTCTCAAAGTTTATTCCGCAAACATAAAATCTTCCGGCACGTCGTCCGCAGGTTCTTCACCCACAAACTCCAGCACGCCTTCTTCATCCAGCAAGCCGGTGCCCGCGGGTATCAGCTTGCCGATAATGACGTTCTCTTTCAGGCCAAGCAGCGGGTCTGTCTTGCCCTTGATGGCCGCCTCGGTCAACACACGGGTGGTCTCCTGGAAGGACGCCGCCGACAAGAAGCTTTCGGTAGCCAAAGACGCCTTGGTGATGCCCAGCAGCACATCGGCATATTTCGCCTCTTTCAAGCCCTCTTCGCCTTCGGCGATTCGCTGCTGAACTTTCTCGTTGTGGATATATACCTCTGATTTATCCACAACAGCGCCCACCAGCAACGGTGTATCGCCAGAATCGGTGATGCGCGCCTTGCGCATCATCTGACGCACAATGACTTCAACGTGCTTGTCGTTGATATCCACGCCTTGCAAACGGTATACCCGCTGAACTTCCTGGATCAGGTAATCCTGTACGGCTTCTTTGCCGCGGATCGACAAAATATCCTGCGGATACGCATAGCCCTCGGTCAGCATGTCGCCCGTCTCAAGCTCCTGGCCCTCTTCAACCCGCACACGCTGGCCAAAGGGGATCAAATAGCTTACCTCGTTGGGCGCGCCGTTTTCGTCAACACCCGAAACCACCACATGGCGGTTCTTTTTGGTATCGTCGATATGCACGGTGCCCGCCTGTTCCGTCATGATAGCCATAACCTTCGGGCGGCGCGCCTCAAACAACTCTTCAACGCGGGGCAGACCCTGGGTGATATCCTCGGCGCTGGCGATACCGCCCGTGTGGAAGGTACGCATCGTCAGCTGGGTGCCCGGCTCGCCGATAGACTGCGCCGCAATGATGCCCACAGCCTCGCCCATACCAACAGAGCGGCCGTTTGCAAGGTTGGCGCCGTAGCATTTGGCGCAGGCGCCGTATTTCGCCCGGCAGTTCAGCACGCTGCGTATCTGGATGCGTTTTACGCCCGCCGCCTCGATCTTCGCGGCGTCATCCACATCCATCATCTTATCCTTCGATACCAGAACGCGGCCCTCGCCGTCCTTCAGATCTTCTACCAGATAACGGCCGATCAGACGCTCGCTCAGGGGCTCGATCATCTCGTTGCCCTCTTTGATATCGCTGATCCACAGGCCCTCTTTGGCGCCGCAGTCCTCTTCCCGGATGATCACATCCTGAGACACGTCCACCAGACGGCGGGTCAGATAACCCGAGTCGGCGGTACGCAGCGCGGTATCCGCAAGGCCTTTGCGCGCCCCGCGTGAAGCGATAAAGTACTCCAGTACGTTCAGCCCTTCACGGTAATTGGCGCGGATAGGCGTCTCAATGGTTTTACCGGCGGTATTTGCCAACAGGCCGCGCATGCCGGCCAGCTGGCGTATCTGGGCCATGCTGCCACGCGCGCCTGAATCCGCCATCATATAGATGGGGTTACGCTCTGAAAGGTTGGCCGCCAACGCGTCCGAAACATCCTTCGTCGTCTTATCCCATACTTCAATAACGGCTTTATAGCGTTCTTCGTCTGAAATCAGGCCGCGGTTATACTGCTTGTTGATTTTGGTGATCCTGTTTTCGGCCTCCTCCAGCAGTTCTTTTTTCTGGGGGGGAATCACCGCGTCGCACACGGCGACGGTAATGGCGCTCTTGGTCGAGTATTTGAAGCCCTGCGCCTTAATGGCGTCCAGCACCGGCCAGGTATCCTCTGTTCCATGCACCCGGATGCAGTGGTCGATGATGCTGCCAAGCTGCTTTTTCTTGACAAGAAAATCGATCTCATAGGCAAACGCGTTCTCAGGGTCGCTGCGGTCTACAAAGCCAAGGTCCTGCGGGATGGGCTGGTTGAAGATGATACGCCCTACCGTGGTCTCTATCAGCTTATGGCACACCTCGCCTTTGATGACCTTTTCACGGCGCACCTTGATTTTGGCGTGCAGGGTAACGACGCCCTCCTGATAAGCCATCAGGGCCTCGTTTTCATCGCGGAATATCTTTCCTTCCCCTTTGTCGCCCTCGTTCACCATCGTCAGATAGTACGAGCCCAGGATCATATCCTGCGTCGGCACCGTGACAGGGCGGCCGTCCGAAAGCTTCAAAAGGTTCTGGCTTGCCAGCATCATCGTCATGGCCTCGCGCTGCGCCTCTTTTGAAAGGGGCACGTGCACGGCCATCTGGTCTCCGTCAAAGTCGGCGTTATACGCCGTACAAACCAGCGGATGCAGTTTGAGGGCCCGGCCCTCGACCAGTACCGGCTCAAACGCCTGAATACCCAGACGGTGCAGGGTGGGCGCGCGGTTCAGCAGCACAGGATGCCCCTTGATGACCTTTTCAAGCGAATCCCAAATTTCAGGGCGCATACGCTCCACCGCTTTGCGGGCGGATTTGATGTTGTTGGCAAGGCCCCGTTCCACAAGGTCTTTCATAACAAAGGGCTTGAACAATTCAATGGCCATCTCTTTGGGCAGGCCGCACTGATACATTTTCAGATCCGGCCCAACCACGATCACGCTTCGTCCCGAGTAGTCGACGCGTTTGCCCAGCAGGTTTTGACGAAAACGTCCCTGCTTGCCCTTCAGCATATCAGACAGCGATTTCAGCGAGCGGTTGTTCGGCCCCGTGACGGGACGGCCGCGGCGGCCATTGTCTATCAGGGCGTCCACCGCCTCCTGCAGCATCCGTTTTTCATTGCGGACGATAATATCCGGGGCCTTCAGCACCAGCAGCCTTTTCAGGCGGTTGTTGCGGTTGATGACCCGGCGGTACAGGTCGTTGAGGTCGCTGGTGGCGAAACGTCCGCCGTCCAGCTGTACCATGGGGCGGATGTCCGGCGGAATGACCGGCACCACGTCCATGATCATCCACTCCGGCCGGTTGCCCGACTGTCTGAAGGCCTCTACCACCTCCAGACGCTTCAACAGGCGCACACGCTTTTGTCCGCCTGCCTCCTCCAGCTCGGTGTGCAGCTCTTCCGCCAATTTGTCAAGGTCGATCTCAGCCAGCAGCTCTTTGACGGCTTCCGCGCCCATGGCGGCTTTAAACTCGTCCTCATAGCGCTCGCGCATCTCCTGATATTCTTTTTCACTCAGCAGCTGCTTTTTTTCAAGCGGGGTGAAACCGGGGTCGGTCACGATATAAGCCGCGAAATACAGCACCTTTTCAAGCTGACGGGGGCTGATGTCCAGCATCAGGCCGATACGGGACGGAATGCCCTTAAAATACCAGATGTGCGAAACCGGCGCGGCCAGTTCAATATGGCCCATCCGCTCGCGGCGCACCTTGGCGCGGGTCACCTCAACGCCGCAGCGGTCGCATATCTTGCCCTTGTAGCGTATACGCTTATATTTGCCGCAATGGCACTCCCAATCTTTGGTCGGCCCAAAAATGCGTTCGCAAAAAAGGCCGTCCCGTTCAGGCTTCAAGGTACGGTAGTTGATGGTTTCCGGTTTCTGCACCTCGCCGTAAGACCACGCGCGGATCTGATCCGGAGAGGCCAGACCTATTTTAATCGAATCGAATTCATTGAATTCCATGCAGCGAACCCTTCCTTTTCTCTATTTCGTTTCAGCACAGGCTTTTACACGCCTGTGGTGTTCAATCTTCCACCAGCAGGTCGTCGAACAGCGGTTCCACGTCGTCTTCAAACACTTCGGCCGCCAGTTCCGATACAAATTCCGTCTCCGGCTCTATATCCTCACCATCGGCGGTGGTATAACCGTCGCTCAGTTCGCTTTCCACCAGTACGTCGTCGCCCAAGGGTACGTCTTCGCTGACTACGCCGGCCTCATCGTCGTCATAATTCTGTTTCAGGTCGATCTCGTCGCCGTTCATATCCTTTACACGCATATAAAGACCCAGGCTCTGCAGATCATTCATAAGAACTCGTAAGGATTCGGGGAAACCGGGACGAGGCACGACTTAGCCCTACACGATCTATTCATAAG
>JAUNTE010000184.1 GCA_030538855.1 Oscillospiraceae bacterium | reverse complement strand
CGATTGGGACTATCACCGTGAGACCGGCTATGCATGGTGGCGCAGCCGTATGCGTCATGCGGCGCGCCTGTACGACGTGGTGCGTATCGATCATTTCAGGGGCCTTGAAAGCTATTACTCCATCCCTGCGCGTGAGCAGGACGCCCGCTTTGGGCACTGGCGGCCCGGGCCGGGCCTGCCGTTTTTACGGTGCCTGCAGCAGGAGATCCCCGGCCTGCGCATCATTGCCGAAGATCTGGGACATCTTACCCCACAGGTGCGCAAACTGCTGGAAGAAAGCGGCTTTCCCGGCATGAAGGTACTGCAGTTCGCTTTTGACAGCCGTGAGGAGGGAGATTATTTCCCCTACGATTATCCGAAAAACTGCGTGGTATACACCGGCACCCATGACAACGACACGCTGGAGGGATGGCAGCGGGACGCCCAGCCGCAGGACGTGGCCCACGCCCTGCTTTATCTGGACGCCACGTTGGAACAGCTGACCCGGCGTATGGTGCGCTGCGCTATGGAAAGTGTGGCCGACACCGCCGTGATACCCTTGCAGGACTGGTTAGGTCTTGGCAAAGAGGCGCGGATAAATACCCCCTCTACCGTGGGCGGAAACTGGGTGTGGCGCGTAAATGAGCGGCTGCTCACCCCCCGCCTTGCGCGCGACATGGCGGCTTTGACACGGCTGTACGGAAGAACCGAAAGTGAAAACAGCGCCGTGTTTTGATTTTTGAAATGCCCTTCAGCTTGCTGAAGGGCCTTTTGTTGTGCCGCAAAGTTACATATCTAACGTGTGGTTTAAAAACATTCAGGTGATGAAGAAGAAATAAAAACTTCTTTTGCCGGCATAAAAGCGCGGTATGCCAGGTGCAGTAAAAAAAGCAACAGCAGGACATGCAGAAAGAGGCTGAAGGAGATAAAGCGTTTATCCCATATAAAACAGAATTGTAACGTATAGAAAAGCAGAGGAAAGAAGACGGGAGGGGCGTGCAGTTTACGATACATACGCGCGGCCCGTTCAGGGGGCGGCAAACAGGGTGCGGCGGGGACGCTGCGCTTTTTTGCAGCCGCACACTGTTTGCAGAAAAACGCACTTTCTCTCTTTTAAAACATGCCCTGTCCCCCGCCGCCCGGAAAGTGGGTTTAGCGCTGTGGCTTTCGGGCCGGTTTTATCATAAACCGCCGTCTGTTTTTATAAAATAGAAAAAGGGCCTTGAAGAGTGAAAAAACGCGGCGTCATATAAAAAATACGGCAGGGCAACCCCCAGATAGATAAAGCAGGGGCCGCCCCTGGTACGGCGGCTATAAAAAATGGACGGGCGAGGCGGGGACACGTTGGCCAAAAGAAGCCGTCCCCCCAAGGCGGAAACGGCCAAAATGTTACAGCGGGCGCGTGCGGACGCGCCCGGCATCGTCCCGCTGCGCGGGGAGAAGTAGGTTGCAAAATTTCAGCTTTTTTGCCAAAAAGAAGGGAAAAAATTGAGATAATTGCGTTTTGTAACTTATTTTTGGTTATGGTATAATAGGGGCATATTAAGAAGGAGGGGCATTATGGAACATTATCTTGTATATATCTGGCTTGGCGTCGCTGTTTTGTTCGCGCTCATCGAAGTAGGTACTGTCGGCCTGATCAGTATCTGGTTTATGTTCGGCGCGGTAGCGGCCTGCCTGGTCGCCATGATTACCGATTATTGGTGGGTACAGCTGATCGTATTTTTGCTGGTGAGCGGCGTTTTGCTTGCGTTTACCCGCCCGCTGTTGAAAGACCGGCTGATGCGCCGCAGCGTGCCGACCAACGCGGATATGCTGGTGGGGCAGAAGGCAATGGTGACAAAAGCGCTGCGCCCCGGGTTTACCGGCCGGGTGGTGGTGGATAATCAGAACTGGGCCGCCCGTAGCGAGACCGAACTGGAAGAGGGCGTATGGTGCCTGATCCAGGGGATTCAAGGCGCGACGCTGGAAGTATGCGCCGTACAAACCGAGGCCGCCTCTGAAACGGCCCAAATCAAGTAAGGAGTGTTCGTATGGAATTTGTCATCATCCCAATTGCAATCATCGTATTCATTCTGCTGGTCATCCTGATCGCCAATATCTGCGTCGTCCCTCAGGCCAACGCTTATATTATGGAACGTCTGGGCGTTTTTCACTGCGCGTGGAACGCGGGCTTCCACTTTAAAACCCCGTTTGTTGACCGTGTGGCAAAAAAAGTCAGCCTGAAAGAGCAGGTAGTGGATTTTAAGCCTCAGCCGGTTATCACCCGCGACAACGTCACCATGCAGATCGATACCGTCGTGTTTTTTCAGGTGACCGACCCGAAGCTGTTTACCTACGGCGTTGAGCGCCCGCTGTCGGCAATCGAGAACCTGACCGCCACCACCCTGCGAAATATCATCGGCGAGATGGAGCTGGACCACACCCTCACCAGCCGCGACGTCATCAACACCAAGATCACCGCCACGCTGGACGAAGCCACTGACAAATGGGGCATCAAGGTCAACCGTGTCGAGCTGAAAAATATCCTGCCCCCGCGTGAGATCCAGGACGCGATGGAAAAACAGATGAAAGCCGAGCGTGAACGCCGTGAGAGCATCCTGCGCGCCGAGGGTGAAAAACGCAGCCAGATACTGGTTGCGGAAGGCGAAAAAGAGAGCGCCATCCTGCGCGCCGACGCTGTGCGTGAGCAGAAGATCCGTGAGGCGCAGGGCGAGGCCGAGGCCATCATGGCCGTTCAAAAGGCGCTGGCCGATTCTATCAAGCTGCTGAACGAGGCCAAACCCACAACCCCGGTGCTGACGATCAAGAGCCTGGAGGCCCTGCAAAAGGTTGCCGACGGCAAAGCCACCAAAATCATCATCCCCAGCGAGATCCAGAATTTGGCCGGCCTTGTGAGCAGTATCAAAGAAGTTGCCACCGACGTAAAATAAGTTTATGATGAACGCCCGCCTTTGGTAAAGCCAAAGACGGGCGTTTTTTATGTGGGCAAATGCCGCTGCCGTATAGAATACTGCGCGGACGGCCTGTGAAAAAGCAGAGGGAAAAATATCCTGGTTTTTGTTTTATAAAAGCGGGAAAAAAGTGCGTGAAGCTGGAATAGCCATATTTGGCTTGATGATACACAAAAACCGGGGCCTTATAAAAGGCCCCGCTTTTATATCCTCTTCATTACAATTTCATCGGCCCGGCACTTTCATGATTGCGGCAAAGATTTTACAGGGAGGCTTACAGCCCGCCTTTTATTAAATAAAGAGGAAGGTTTCAGGCTTTTTCAGCCAGACGCTGCAGCCACCCGGCGCTGCCAAGGCCCGCAAACAGCAAAAGCGGCGGCGCGGCGGAGGAGAGGTACATCAAATAGGTGCCGATACCAAAGCTGGAGACTTCGACATATGAAATCATAGCGACGCGCAGCACGACACATAAAAGCAGCCCCAGCTGTAATACGGCGGGCAGCAGCCCCGCGGCTTTTTCGCGTCTGCGCCAGCTTTGAAAAACCTGTTTGGCGTCACGCCCCAGCTGCCAAAAGGCCAAAAACAAAGCGGGCCAGATGAGAATACGCATACCCCAGGTAACGGCCTGCAGCGCCCCGGCGCACAGAGACTGAAACCAGTTGCGGTAAGGGGTGTCCGCGCCCTCGGCGGCCACACGGGTGCAGCCGGTGTAAAGATAATCCTCCCACTCCTGCTGCACGGTGGGTTTGCCGCTGCTCATTTCATCCATATAGGGGGCCGTATCCTCAAACAGCAGCAGCATTTTGAACGAGCGGCCCATCTCCTGCAGGGTGGGCGTGAGGTAAGAGGGATGAAACGGCGTGACGGTGCCGCTGCGTTTTGGCCCGCAGCCGGGGATCAGTCCGTCGTCGCACACTTTGTTGACGGCGGCGGCCAACTGCTCATAGTAGGTTTTGGCTGTCTGCGCGTCGCGGTAATAGCCCATATCGTTTACGGCGCGGCGCAGCGCCCAATAAAACCCGCCCGCGTTGAATTGACGGCTTTCCGCGTCACCAAAGCCGTTGTAATAAGAGCCATTGTCCAGCGTTTCGCCCAGTTCGGCGGCCTCGGGGCAGACGGCGTAGAGAGAGAGCCGGTCTTGATAAGTGACCGGGACGCGCAGTACCGGTTCGCCGGTATGTATCCGCGTTAAAGCGCCGTAAGCGTCGTTAAATTCTTTTGAGGTGAAATCACTCACCATAAAACGCCCATAAAATTGCAGGTTGACAAAGCTGTAAAGACAGATACAGGCGGCAAGCCCGGCAAAGGGGACGGCACAGAGCAGTGCGCGCCAAAGCTTTTGCCGCTTTTTTTCATCCGTGCGCAGCACCACCAGCAGATAAAACGCCGCCGCGGCCCCGGCAAAGGGCAAAAGCCATGCGCCGTCCTCACGCGTCAGCCAGGCAAGCCCCAGCCCAAGGCCGCCCAGCAGCGCCCAGGGCAGCCCCTTTTTTACAGGCTGGCCGCGCCGCAGCATAAAGCCCAGCATACCGGCGAAGAAAAACAGGCACAGCGCGGGGAAGATATTGTCGCGGTATACCCGCAAGGTGAACGAGGCCCAGGACACGGGGCTGAACGCCACAGCGCAGAACACCAGCAGCCGGGCCCAGTTTTTTTTGAGCAGCGGGGCCGCGGCCGCCAGCGCCGCCAGC
>JAUNTE010000183.1 GCA_030538855.1 Oscillospiraceae bacterium | reverse complement strand
ACATTCTCGAAAGCCCTGCGGCTTTCGATTAGGTTTCGTTTTTTATATGATATTTTACAGCTTAGGCAAAAAATTTTATCTTTTATATTTGCTGGCCTTATTTTTCAGCCTCTCCTGCGAAAGTCTCCGTCTGCCCTTTTGCCGCCTCTTTTTTTAAACCAAACCTGCGGGCCGTATAAACCCACATAGAAAACAAGGGTATCTCCGCCCCCATCCAGGCCAACGGCCCGGCCAGACAAACGCCCAAAAAGCCCAGCGGCCCTATCAAAAAAATTGTCGCAAGTACGCGCATCAACAGCTCACAAACCCCGGCCATCATCGGCACAAAGCTTTTTCCAACGCCCTGCAGGGCATTGCGATGTAAAAACAACAGCCCCAGCAGCCAATGACAAGAGAGCGACACGCATAAAAGCAGGTGCGCCTGAGATAATATCTCTTCGTTTTGGATGGACAAAAGCGCCTCTAAAATCACCCGGCCAAACGGCGCCGCTATGGCAAAACTGAAAAGACCCATCCCTATAGATAAAAACGTCGTTTTTCTCACGCCTTCACGCAGACGGTCATACTGTTTTGCGCCCAAATTCTGCCCGCAGTATGTCGCCATCGCCACGCCCAGCGATACCAGCGGCTGCTGAAACACCTGCTCCAGCTTATTTCCCGCCGTAAAAGCGGTAACGGCCTGGGGGCCCAGTTTATTTAGTGCCCCCTGTACCAAAATGCCCCCTACCGCCGTGATGCTGAACTGCAGCGCCATCGGCAGCGCGATGTAAAGATGCTGGCGCAGCATCCATCTCTCCGGCAGCCAATCGCTTTTTTGAAACCGTAGAATGGGATAACGCCGCGCCATATACACAACGCATAAAACCGCCGACAACCCCTGAGAAATCACCGTCGCCCACGCCGCGCCCTCCACATCCATGTGAAAGCAGGCGATAAATACAACATCCAGCACCACATTTAAAACAGAAGAGAGTATCAAAAAGTAAAGCGGGGTTTTGCTGTCTCCCAGCGCGCGTAAAATACCGGCCAGCAGGTTATAGGCCATAGTCGCGCCAATACCGCCAAAGATAATGATGACATAATGGTAAGAGCGTTCGATAAAAGCGGGCGGTGTGTTCATAAAAATCAAAAGCTGTTTTGCCGAAGCCATGCTTACCGCTGTAAGCACAGCGGTAAAGCCCAGCGCCAGATAAACCGACTGGGCGGTCGCCTTGCGTACGCCCCGCTCGTCGCCCGCGCCAAAGCGCTGCGCCACCAACACCGAAAACCCGCCTGTCAGCCCAAGGGCAAAACCGATGATCAAAAAGCCGACAGACCCGGTCGCGCCCACAGCGCCCAGCGCGTCCTCCCCTAAAAAGCGGGATACGACCATCATATCCACCATGTTATATAGCTGCTGAAACAGGTTCCCTCCTATCAGCGGCAATGTAAAAGACAATATCAGCCTGATCGGCTTGCCTTTTGTAAGGTCCTTCGTCATGATCCCTCTCCCGTTCTGTATACCCTTTAATTAAATAACATTCTTTAATAATTGCAGACTCACTTTATCACATCTTCCTGTCGTTTGCAACCGTCTAAAATAAAAAAATAAAACTGGGCAAATTTGTCATTGCGCACCGGCTTCTTTCCAGTTGTTTTTCGGCCGCAGACGGGCGCCGGGCTTTGCTTTAAACGGCCCGCCGGGCCGTCTTACCTAGGTTGACATGCCTCTTTTTTAACCCGGGGCAAATACTACGGCGCAAAACCGGCACGGCTGGGCACAAGCCCTAGCGCAGTTATTTTAAAAGCACGCTTCACCTCCTTCCAGCCGGGCCAACCGCTGAATGGGCCGAGTACCGCGCGGGCCTTTCCCGCTTGCCCGCCCTGCTGCAAAACGCCGGCTCTTCGTCAAAGCGTCCGCTTAAAAATAAAAAGGCCGTGTTTTACAGCTTTAGAAGCGTTTTTTCGCTAACTTCCCGCCTTCCTTCGCCCTATGGACGAAGGCGGCCGCTTCTATTCCCGCCCGGGCGTTTTTATCCTTTCACCACCGGCGGCACACCGTCCGCCCGGGGGGTAGTTTTTCCAGATAAAAAGGCGGCAGGACACCGAAGCGGCCTGCCGTTTTTTTATCATTTCATCCAGTTCATACAATAATCTTTTTATAAAAAAGTTACGCCATTTTCTGTCAACACGTAGCATACGCCGCCATGCGGTATACCATCAAACATTTTTTCCAGCGCTTTTGTGGCGGAATCGCACCTTCCCTATATAAAACAATGGCTAAAAAAAGAAAAGCCGCATAAACCTAGCGTTTATACAGCTTTCCCATATCTTATACAACTTTAAAAAGTACATTAGGCCATTGAAGCACGACACCAAAAAATATCGTTCCCGATGGCCTCGCCCTCGCCGCTATTGCGGCAGCCGGGCGAATGGCCAAAAAACACTCTTTTCTTCGCTGCAGCTATTTTTTATTGCGAAGCAGGGCGCTTTCACAAGCGCCCGTCGCGCAGCAACAAAAAATAAACCTTAGAACCTCAGCCGCAGCGTTTTTCGTTCCCGGCTATTTTTTATAACCCGTATAACCGCTCTTCCTTGCGTTTTTGGGGCGGAAAGGACGCTGTGCACCGCGCCTTGTACTCACGGCCCCGGCAGGCTCTTTCGCAAAAGTAAAATGCACACCGCGCCCCTTGATGCGGATGTTTTGCATCTCACGCACAGCCGCTGCGGCATTTTCCTGCGTCAGCTCCACATCCGTGTGGTTCTCATAAATACGGATCTTTCCAATTTCTTTTGAGGAAATATCCAATTTTTCGGTAATGGCCCCCACAATAAAATTAGGGGCGATCCCCGCGCCGCTGCCAATGTCCGCCCTCACCCATACAAAACCGCTGGTGGGCTTCTGTGCGGCCGCGTCAATATCCCTTACCCCTGAAAGGCGCACCTGTTTTTTCAGCAGGCGGGCGCACAATACCGCCGCCAGCTCGGCCGGGTCGTCTCCCTCGTCGATAAAACGCTGCACAAGATCCCGATACGCTTCACCTTCGCCCTGCCGTATGGCGCCGCGCAGTTCCTCCATCAGGGTGTCCCGGCGCTGGGCCCCGATCTCTTTGACCGTGGGCACCGCCCGCTGCGCAATACTGCAGCCCAGATAATCCGACAGTTCACGCACACGGCGCACCTGGGCGCGGTTTGCAGTCAGGGTATGGCTTTCGCCCTCTCGTCCTGCGCGTCCAGTCCGTCCAATACGATGGATATAATACTCATTGTCCTGCGGGATATCATAATTGATTACAGACGCCATACCGTCCACGTCGATCCCTCTCGCCGCTACGTCTGTCGCAATCAACACGTTGCATTTGCCGCGTTTAAACTCTTCCATCACCGCGGTACGCTGGTTCTGCCTCATATCTCCGTGCAGGCCCGCGCACCGAAACCCCGCGTCGTTCAGCGCGGCGCACAATTCGTCCACCATTTTTTTTGTATTGCAAAAAATCAGCGTCCTGCTCTCGGGCTGTTTTTCAAGCAACAGCTTTACCGCGTCTTTTTTCGCCCCTTGGGGCACTTCATAATAATATTGACGAATGCCATCGGCCGTTTTTCTGCCGCCGTCCGCTTTAATGATTAACGGCTCACGCTGAAAACGGCGTGTCAGAGCCATGATGGCCGGGGGCATGGTAGCGCTGAACAACGCCGTTTGCCGCTGGGCAGGCGCCGAAGAGAGGATCGTCTCGATGTCGTCGATAAACCCCATATTCAGCATCTCATCCGCTTCATCCAGCACCACGGTGCGCAGCGCCTCTAATTTCAGGGTCTTGCGCCTTAAGTGGTCCATAATGCGTCCGGGCGTCCCCACCACGATTTTCGCCGTCTTCAGCTGTTTGATCTGCTGAGGCATAGAGGCCCCGCCAAAAACGGCCGCGATTGAAACGCCGCCTAAATATTTTGAAAATTTATGCAGCTCCGCCACAATCTGCTGTGCCAGCTCCCGCGTGGGGGTCAAAATCAACACCCCTCCCACCGGGGCGTCCGGCTGTGCCGCCTTTTGCAGGCAGGGCAGCCCAAAAGCGGCGGTCTTTCCGGTGCCGGTACCGCTGCGGCCGGTCACGTCGGCATCCGCCAGCAGCGCGGGGATGGCCTCCAGCTGAATAGAAGTTGCCTGGGTATAGCCCATTTCTGCAACGGCGCGCTGCAGCGCGGGATGAAGTGCCAAAGAATCAAATGTGTCGTTCAAATGTTTTTCCTTTCCATATCCGTCTTTTCATTTTATAAAATACAGCGCCGTCCGCTTGATACCGCGGTATAAACGCCATCTCTCAATGTCTTTTTCTGTAAGCCGTCCTGTGCAGCAATAAAAAACAGCCGGGAACAAATGACGCTGTGGCTGGGGTTATGCTGTTTATTTTTTGCCCTGCGCGGCGTGCGCTTAGAAAAGCGCCCTGCTTCACAATAAAAAACAACCGCAGCAAAGCGAAGGCTGTTTTTTGACCATTCGTCCGGTTACCGCCATAGCGGCGAGAGTGAGGCCCGGGATCAATATTTTTATTGAGAAGCAATAAAAAAGCCGCTCGTTTCTTCATCCTCCCGGCAAGCAAGGATATCGAAACGATACGGCTTACAGTCTCAAAGACGATTTATCTGTAATAAGTGTA
>JAUNTE010000182.1 GCA_030538855.1 Oscillospiraceae bacterium | reverse complement strand
AGAATTGCTCATAAAATAGGAGACTGCATACAAAATACTGACTGTAACTGCCGCCACGTAGAGCAGCAGCAAAAAAACAGTGCGCCACTGTTTTTTGGTTATTGGTTTCAAATCGCCTGTCTCCTTCCCCGATGTTCTGCATCTTTCCATCTCATTTCCCGGGCTATTTCCATAATGCGCTGCCGTCATAGACCTTTTTGGCGGTCTCGTAATAGCGCAGCCGCTTACATTCCTCCACTACCAGACGGTAGATACTCTCAAACGCCTGCACGGCCTTTTGTGCAAATGCCTCCTGATCTCCGTCAGAAAGCGCCTCGACTGCTTCCATACATTGCTCATGTATCTCGCAGTTCACAGGCGTTTTCTGGGTGGTCAGCAGGCCCGGGATACTGCGGCCGATTCCGATGTTCCTGCACAGCAGCGAATAGACGGCGTCCAAAGCCTCAATGCCCAGATGCGCCGTGATAAAATCCAGCAGGATGGCCGGTGTGCGCCCGTACAGATAATCTTTGTTCCACTGGCGGTCGATCTCCGCCCTCAGCGCCTGCACCTGCGTCTTTGTAATATTTGCAGCAGCGCATGAAGCGGCGCCCTCCACGGTCAGGGTCAGCAGCTCCAGCGTATCCAGATACCGCCGCACATGATAAGCGATCAAATGGGGCGATACCTGCACCTTCCACATATCGTCCCGGTCCATCTTTACATAGATGCCGCTGCCGCGCACCGTCGTTACAACGCCCCATTCCTGTAATATCTGTATCGCTTTGATGGTCGTATCCACGCTGACGTCATATATTTTCCGAAGTTCTCTGTGGGTTGGAAGGCGGTCTCCCCGCCGGTAGCGGCCAGCCGCGATCAACCCCAAAATATCCATATACACGGTGGAATACCGTATCTCAGAGACCTCCAGCAGCGTTTCAAGCCGGTTTCGGCCCAGCAAAAGCGCAGAGTCGGAAGCAGCCTTGAAAGCAGGGTCCATATCTTTCGACATTCCATACATACCGGACATATCGTCAAAACGTACGCTTTCCGGGGTGCCGCCCATCTCCAGGGTCACCATAAACTCCTGTATCTTTTCATAATATCTGGTTCTGGCCTCGATATCGTCGCGAAGCGGCCTCAAATCGGCCAATCCCAGGCCGTCCACGGCCTGCAATATTAAAGCGTTCTCGTTTCGCGCCACAAAAAACCGATAGAACTGCTTAGACAATCTCCAAAATTTCGCTGGATCGGCAATTTTCATGCTGTCCAAAATCCTGCGCGGAATTTGCAGGTCTTCTTTTGTAGAGCGCGAGATACCTTTTTTTATAACCGGATAACATACCAATACGGCTGTTTTCATCACATCGCTTGTGATATCCTTATCTATTTTTTCAAGGGCGCGCCGGGTCGTCTGATGGCCGGCACTTTTCCGCGGGCGAACCACCGGCCGCCGCCGCTGCGCGGTTTCGATGTACCCCTCTTCCTCCAGCATGGTCAAAACCCGGCGAACCGTTTTTTCAGAGGCACCAAGCTCCCGGCACAAATCAGCACGGGAGGGCAGGCGCGTTCCCTCCGGCAGCAGCCCGCTCTCGATCTTATTTTTTAAAATTTGAAATACCCGGTCATACATCAACATGGATATATCTCCGCCTTTCGCCGCCCTGCTACCTGCGGATAGCGTTTGTCATAGAGGCAAGAGAGCCGGCTTATGTCTGTTTTTTCAAAATATCCCGGTAGGTACTGATAATATCATTCATAAAAAACGGCTTGGCGATATGTGCATTCATGCCGCTGTCCAGACATTTCTGTACATCTTCATGAAAAGAGTTTGCCGTCATCGCAATAATGATGGCGCTTTTCGCGTCAGCACGGGGCAGCGCGCGTATCGCCTGCGTCGCGCTGTAGCCGTCCATCACCGGCATCTGAACATCCATCAAAATCAAATCATAAAAACCTTCCGCCGTTTCAGAAAACCGTGTAACAGCCTCCTGGCCATTTTGGGCGCTGGTTACAATGGCTCCGGCGTCTTCAAGAAGCGCAGCGGCGATCTCCAGATTGATTTCGTTGTCTTCTACCAATAAAACCTGTACGCCGGTCAACGCGGTAGAGCGTTCTATTTTAGGTTTCTCATTGCTTTGCCCCGTCAGCTTTTTCATCAGCTCTGTAATGCCGGAGTGAAATACCGGCTGGCATAGGGTGGCATCAGCGCCGCATAAGACAGCGGTATCGTCCAGTTCATCCTGGTCCTGCCCGGTCAGGATGATTTTCAGGCCTGCGTTGCCCGCCTCTTGCCGGATCCTGCCGATAAACTGCGGCATCTCCTGAGAAATATCCCACTTGATAAAGCACAGCTCATAGGGCGCGCCGCATTGCGCAGCGGTTTTGAGCAGGGCAATGGCAGCTTCCTCATCAGATGCACGATCCACCTGAAAGTGTTCCCTCTTCAGCATGTCAGCTAAATATATATTTAGTGCTTCTACCTGGTTCATAACCAAAACGCGCTGGCCTGCCCCACAGCACGTTTTACTTTCATCTGTGCCATCGTCAGAAAATGGCAGGTCCACGGTAAACACACTGCCTGCGCCCACTTTGCTGGTAACCGTGATCGAGCCGCCCATCAGCTCCGCAAAATTTTTGGTGATGGGCAGGCCCAGCCCGGTGCCGCCGTATTGTCGGACGATGCCGCTGTTTTCCTGGGTAAATGCCTGAAAGATGCGGTCTATATTTTCCGGGGCGATACCGCGGCCGGTATCTTTCACCTCAAAACGTATCCATATCTTCTCTTCGTCCCGGCGCAGTTCCTCCACATGCAGATCGACACGCCCATGCTCCGAAGTGAATTTTATGGCGTTTGAAAGCAAATTTGTCAAGATCTGGTTCAGCCGAAGCGAATCCCCTATAAGAAACTCCTCCACCTCGCCGCGAAGAGAAATTTGAAAGTTGATCTGCTTGCTGACAGACTGCGCATGAAACACCGTAGCCAGCGTCCGCAAAAGCCTGCCCAAATCAAACCGCTCAAGATGCAGTTCGATCTTACCGCTTTCAATTTTCGACATATCCAGAATATCGTTGATCAGTGAGAGAAGGTGGTTTGACGACAGCGTGATCTTGTCCAGACAATTGCACATCCGGTCCGGTTCATCAATATGGTTTTTCCCAAGCTCGACCATGCCGAGAATGCCATTCAGCGGTGTGCGTATCTCATGGGACATTTGCGAAAGAAAATCGCTTTTTGCCCTGTTTGCCGCTTCCGCCCGTTCCATCTCTCTGCGCAGCAGTACATTGCTGCGTTTTTCACTGCGCCGCAGCAGAAAAAAGAAGATGAACACCGTAACAAGCACAATGATAAAAATACCCACGCCCACTGCCACCATAAACTGGCTCAAAAAAACGATTTGCCGGTTGACCGTTTCATATGCCATACTGGTAACCATATACCAATCCGTCTCCGGTATCGGCATATAATAGAGATAGACATGGTGTGAACCGATGTTGAGCAGCGTAAGCCCGCTTTCTCCAGCGCCGATAGCGGCACGGAAGGAAGCAAAGTCGTATCCCTTGTCAAAAACCGCCTGCTGTTCATAGACAGTAAATAAGTTGCTCCCCTGTATCACATCCTCTGAAAAGGCGCTTTTGATCACAAAATCCCCGTTTGGAAGGATGATATTTGTATACGAATTTGTCTCTGTCTTACTGTCCAGCCCCAGCTTTGAACCGATGTCGGAAGCGTGAACCCCAACGATGACAGCGACCAGCTGACTGTCTTGAAATTGTACCGGAGCCATCGGGATCCCCAGCAGGATGGTGCCGCTCTCCCAGATAGTCTCATTGATAGAGATGATTTCTTCAGCGTCCAGCAGCAATTTGTCAAGGCCGGAAATCTTGGACATCGCAGGCACAGAGCCTTCCGGTGAGTAGGCGATCCCCTTGTCGCTGATGAAGGCGATATGGTCGAAATCATTGTCCGTTTGTGCCTTTGTCAAAAACAGCTTCAAGCTTGCTTCATCTGTCAGATCATCCGCTGTGATCGCCCCTGTAATGGTGCGGATCTGAGAAAATTGACTGCCAAAGTTGGTTTGAAAATGGCTGCCGATCTGCGCGGTCATTTCCCGCAGATATACCTCGCTGATATTAGTCACTGTGCTGTCTGATACGCCCCTATAGATGGTAGTCATAAGTACGCTGAGGATGGCGACGATCAGAAGAAGTACAGCAATGAAAATCAATATGCCGTGCCTTTGATTCATTTTATTGAACATCTTCAAGGTATCCCATCCTTTCCGCTAATAAAATTATTTTTCCTGCGCCAAATCGCGGATCCTGCCCTCCAGCTTTCCATCCACGGCTGTATCCCGGTGATTTTCAAAGTATTGCGCCATGGCGTCCCGGTAATGCAGCCCGGTTTCTTTTATCAGTTTCACATTTCCCTTTGGGGTTGCGTCATCATAAAAATTGAGCATTGTATACCCGTCCCCGTTGCCCTCCACATAGGTCTTTGAGCCGGCCATATAATCCGTCACCGCCACCTGATAGCTTGCATTCAGGTCTAAAGCCTTCCCCTCCGGCGTCGTCACACTCACCAGCCTGCTGCCAGCCGGTTTGCCGCTGTCAAAGACATACTTCAGCCCTGAAATCTGTAAAAAACGCCCGCCGGGGAATTCATCGGTGCAGGTG
>JAUNTE010000181.1 GCA_030538855.1 Oscillospiraceae bacterium | reverse complement strand
TCCCGTTCCGCAAGTGTATTGTGGAAAAGGGAAGGAGGCAAAAATGGAATTTTCAAGAGATGAGTTAGCACAGGCAAAAATACAGATAGATTCCACCTTGCATAAGCTAAGAGAAACGATAAAGACATTTGAAGCGAAAGAAAATCCTGAAAAATACAAGTCACAAATAACATTGGCCACAAGGCGGGTAAAAGCTTTTGAGATCGCCAATTGGTTTATTGAAAATGAACTTGAAAAACCATTGGCCTCTATACCGGGCCGGTGATATGCGCCCCATTGAATTACGGCATGCTGCACTATAGCTGTTTGCCGCAGCGGCAGGCGGAACAACGCGTCACTGTTCGCAGCTTTGCCGCCCTCAAGAAAGCCCTGTAATTTCTGCCTGATGAAGAAGGCCCCGCTCGCCGGCAGGGGGCCGCTTACGCTTCTTTTCCGGCCGCTTCACAGGTAAAACCTTGTGGCGCTGTATACGAAAGGTCTGACCCAAATCGGTGTGTTCAAGCATCCCGGCGGCCTCTGCATACTACCTTGCGGCGCTGCATACAGGAAGGCTTGACAGGCTGCGGAAGAAGAAAGACGCCCTTGTATAAAGCTGGCGCAAAGCGCGCAGCCTTCCCGTTAAGGGCGATGGTAAAGGGCTGTCGCCGGGCCGTTTTGCCTCCCTTTAAAAACCGTAAAATTTATTTACCGCATAAAGAAAAAGTTCTCATCTTCACACCGCAAAGCTCTTTTTGAGGGATCATAAAGAAAAAAGCGCATACCCGGTTTTTCATCGGGTGTGCGCTTTTTAACGCTATGCAGTTTATTGTCCCATTTTTACAGCCTTATAAATGGACCATAGGGAAATGCGGTGTTTTTATCCCCTCTTTTTACCGCGCCCGGCTTTTTATACCGTATCAAAGCGTTTCAATACCTTGGGGGACAAGGGCATCTCTTTTAACCTTTTTTAACAAACTTAGGCCCTTGCGGCGTATCCTCCACCGCCCAGCCTGTTTTTGCCAGCTCGTCGCGCAGCGCGTCGGCGCGCGCCCAATCTTTCGCTTTTCGGGCCTCGGCGCGCTCCTGCGCCAAACGCTTTACCTCGGCGGGTACTTCGTCTTTTTCACGCTGGTAAACAAGCCCCAGCACGCCCGTCAGCTCGTCAAACATCACGGCGGCGGCTTTCAATGCCTCCTGAGAAGCGGCCTGCGCGCCGGTATTGATCTCTTTGACAAATTCAAATACGGCGGCCAGCGCGGCGGGCGTATTCAAATCGTCCTCCATGGCGGCGACAAATTCTTTTTTTGCTTTTTCTGCTTTCCCAATCAGGGCATTATCGGCGCCGCTGGGGTTTTGCAGCATAAAATCCAAATGGTCGCGGCAGGTATACAGCCGTTCCACACTGGCTTTGCAGGCCTCGATCACCTCGGCGGTATAATTTATCTGGCTGCGGTAGTGCCCCGATAAGAGAAAATAACGGATGGCCTCATAGCCGTAAACTGCCGCCACATCGCGCACGGTAAAAAAGTTGTTGGCGCTTTTGCTCATTTTGTGATTGTTGATATTCAAAAATTCATTGTGCATCCAATAACGGCTGAACGTGCATCCGTTGGCGCACTCTGACTGTGCAATCTCGTTTTCATGATGCGGAAAGATCAGGTCTTGCCCGCCCGCGTGCAAATCGATGGTTTTACCCAAATGTCTGCGGGCCATGGCGCTGCACTCGATATGCCAGCCAGGGCGGCCCGGCCCATAGGGGCTGTCCCACGCCGGTTCTCCGGGCTTGGCGGCTTTCCAAACCGCAAAATCAGCCGGGTCTTCTTTCAAATCGTCCTCTAAGCTGCTGCGCAGCTGCCGGTTTCCGCTCTCCAGCTCATCCAAATTCAAATGGCTGAGTTTGCCGTATTCTTTAAATTTATGGGTGCGGAAATAAACGTCGCCGTTTTTTGCCACATAGCCGTAACCTTTGTCAATAATATCTTTCACGATATCCAGTATCTCGTCGATATGGTCGGTAGCGCGCGGGTGTACCGTTGCACGTTTGATATTCAGGCTGTCGGCATCCTGCAAAAAAGCCTCTTCATATTTTTTTGCCAGTTCTTTTACGGTACAGTTTTCCTCTATGGCGCTTTTGATCAATTTATCGTCGATATCGGTGATATTCTGCACATATAAAACACGGTTTCCCTGATACTCAAGGTACCGGCGCAGCGTATCGAACACCACGGCGGGGCGCGCGTTGCCCACATGGATATAATTATACACCGTAGGCCCGCATACATAGATGCGGTATTCTCCCGGCACCGCGGGGATAAACTCTTCTTTTTTACGGGTCATGGTATTAAAAATTTTCATGGTCCTACTCCTTTGCACGGGTTTCAGTATATCGGTTTTCCGGTTTCAAGTCAAGGCTGGGCACCGCCTTTAAAAGTGTTTCCCTCTCATTTTTCAGGCTGCCGTCCGCCACTTTTTCTAAAAGCAGGTTCAATATGCGGCCCATTTCAGGGCCGGGCTCTATCCCCGCCCGGCGCAGGTCGTCCCCATCGATCGCCAATTCTTTTCTTGTAAAGCAAGGCTTTTCGGCCAAAATACGTTCAGCTTGTTCTCTCAGCCGTATCAGCTCGCGCATCCGTGCCCCCGCAAAAACGGGCGCGTGTGCGGCCGCGTCGCCCCATTTCACCTCTAAAAGCGAGAAAAAGAAAACGTCTTTGTACCGGTACAGCGCACGGCGCACAGCTCTTTCAGACGGTTCTATCGGCCTGTCGTGCAGCCGCACCAGCAAAACCGTTTCTTTTTGCAGCTTGGCAGGCAGCCGCAGCCGTGTCAGCACCTGTTCAGCCAACTCCGCCGATTTTTCAGCGTGGCCGTAAAAATGCCCCGCGCCGTCCTCGCCGCGGGTAAAAACGGCCGGTTTTCCCAAATCATGAAACAACAGCGCCAGCCGAACGTTGGCCGCGGGGACGGCGGCGTCCACCGCGGCCGCGGTATGCCTCCAAACGTCCAGATGATGATACCGGCTGTGCTGGCAAAAATCCAACGCCGGTAATATTTCAGGCAGCGCCGCGCCCAGTACCTGGGGCCACTGCTCCAGCACCCGGCCCGCGCCCGGCCCTGTCAGTAATTTTAATAGTTCCGCCGCCGTCCGCTCGGCCGATACCGCAAAAAGCCGCTCTTTTTTCGCTAAAAGCGCGGCCTGCGTCGCCGGTTCTATCTGTAAATCAAGCTGCGAGGCAAAACGCAGCGCCCGCAAAAGCCGCAGCCCGTCCTCCTGAAATCTGGCCTGCGGGTCTCCCACACAGCGTAAAACGCCCTGTTCAAGGTCATGCCTGCCGCCGAACGGGTCTTTCAGGCCCCGGCTTGGGTGATAGGCCATCGCATTGATGGTAAAGTCTCTCCGGGCAAGGTCCTGTGTGATGTCTTGCAGGAAACATACACGGTCTGGCCGCCGTCCGTCGCTGTATCCGTCTTCGGCCCGGTAGGTGGTCACCTCCACGGCCATACCGTCCAGCAGTACGGTCACGGTGCCGTGGGCAATGCCCGTTTCTAAAACCGCTGCCCCGGCAAACGCCCTTTTTATCTCCTCCGGCTTTGCGCTGGTACAAACGTCGTAATCCTGCGCCCTTTTTTTTAAAAGAAAATCGCGTACGCACCCGCCTACCGCCCACGCCTCAAAGCCCGCTTGTTCCAGCTTTTCTATCAGCTTTACCACAGCCCCGGGCAGTTCCATATTTCCCCTCCTTTCTTTTCCGCGCCGTCCCGCCTTTTCAGCGGGGCCGCCTATTGACATTTTCCCGGCAATACGCCTTTTTCTATTTTGTTTTTTCGTTCCCGGCGTCTATCCCATAGGCTTTTCCCTATCCATCCTGTTGCCGCGGGCTTTGCACGGGGGGCAAATATACCGTTTTCCCCCGCCGTTCCCCCGCTCTCCTGCCGTCCCTGAAAAGAAAATCCCATTTTCCCCCCGTACGGCTTACCATCGCGTTTTTCACAGCTGCCAGTACCGCCATCCTGATGCAAACAGCATTTTTTAAATAACCGGCAACGCTTTTGCAAACTTTTCTATTTTTTAATATCTGCCAGGGTGCCTGTCTTTTCGCCCCTTTTCATAGTTCCGCTTATTTTAATCAGAAAATCTTTATTCTATTATGATTATGGCAGCCGAAAAAACAAAAACTTTGCAAAAGTTCTGCTTTCAGTTTTCTCTTTGTCCATTCCCATAAAACCACACCTTTAAGTGTGACCGGCCGCTTTGCTTTTGAAGCCGGCAGTATAAAAAATGCAAACAGCTGCCCCGCCGCCCCGTGGCCCGCAGCGCCTTACTTTCAAAAATAAAAGACAGCCCGAAGCGCGCCGGGCTGTCTTTTACCAAAATTTATTTTTCCGGTTTTCGCTTTACTTATCCTGATAACGACGGCAGGCTGGGCCGGTCTTTTATTTTGTCGTGTTGACAAAGCTTCGGTTCTGCCAAATATATTGTACACCGGAAAGCAGGGTAACGGCGGCCACCACCCACATCAAAACATAGGTGGATATCTGCGGGACATAGCTTTCTGCAAACGCGGCGCCCACCTGCTGCAGCCCAACACAAAGGTAATAGGCCAAAATCGTCACCATCTGCAATACGGTTTTTACTTTGCCAAAAAAGCTGGCCGCAATCACTTTACCGCCGTCAGCCGCCGCTACCATGC
>JAUNTE010000180.1 GCA_030538855.1 Oscillospiraceae bacterium | reverse complement strand
GTTTTCCGTTTTTATCCCCCGCCTCTCTCCCTCGCAGGGCCGAAAGGCGGAATAAAATTGAAAAATTTCTCACAGCTCACTCTTTTCCGGCAAAATAATGTAGATATAATTTTACTATAAAAAAGTGTTTAAGTCCATCCTGTTTTTGCCTCAACACACACGCTCTTTTTTCGTTTTCGCTGTGCAAAAGCGTTTCACACCCGCTGCGCGCCGCGCCCTCAGCCCTAAAACGCAGTAAAAACAACGCCGCGCCTTTCTTCTGGCCGCTTTTGCCGGGGACGATCATGTAAATTTTTTGTTTCCTTCTTCGCTTTCCCAAAATTCCACTAGGAAGTTTCCTTTCTATCCGCTATAATAGGGGCATATGAAAAAGTATCTCTGAAATGCGGAGGAAATAAGAATGCGTAAAACCAAGATCATCTGCACACTGGGGCCCGCCACTGATGACCGCGAGACCTTAAAGCAAGTTATTTTAGGCGGTATGAACGTGGCGCGGTTCAACTTTTCACACGGAGACCACGCCCAGCACCTCAACCGTTTAAACCTGCTGCGTGAGCTTTGCGACGAACTTCACGCCCCTGTGGCCGCCCTGCTGGATACCAAAGGCCCCGAGGTGCGCCTGAAAAATTTTGAGGGCGGCGCCGCCCTGCTTGAAGAGGGACAGCTTTTCACCCTTACCTCAGAGGAGGTGGCCGGCACGGCTGAAAAATGCACTGTCACCTATAAGGGCCTTGCCGCCGACGTTACCGTAGGCACCACCATTCTGCTGGACGACGGCCTGATAGAGCTAAAGGTCGAGGCCATCGATAAAAATGACGTTATCTGCCGGATATTGAACGGCGGGCGTATCTCTGACCATAAAGGCGTCAACGTGCCCGGCGTCAGCCTGAATATGCCCTATATCAGCAAGCAGGACAGAGAAGATATCCTCTTCGGCATCGAACAGGACTTTGACTTTATCGCCGCCAGCTTTGTCAGCAGCGCAAAAGACATCCTGCAGGTGCGTTCCATTTTGGATGCCAACAAGGGCGGCCATATCAAGATCATCGCTAAAATCGAGAACGGCGCCGGTATCAACAACATCGACGAGATCATCGCCGCCAGCGACGGTATTATGGTTGCCAGGGGCGACATGGGGGTCGAGATCAACTTTGCCGATATCCCCATCATCCAAAAAAATATTATCTGGCACTGCTACAACATGGGTAAACCGGCCATCACCGCCACCCAGATGCTGGACAGCATGACGCAGAACCCGCGCCCCACCCGGGCCGAGATCACCGACGTTGCCAACGCCATCTACGACGGCACCAGCGCTATCATGCTCTCAGGCGAGACGGCAGCGGGCAAGCACCCGGTTGAAGCGGTGTGTACCATGGCCAATATCGCCGAGCACACTGAGATGGATATCAATTATAACAAACGCCTGCGTCTGCGCGAGATCGAAAATCACCTGGGCGTTGCCGACGCCATGGCCCACGCGGCCTGCACTACTGCCATGGACATCAAAGCCAGCGCCATCATCACCACAACGCGCAGCGGAGAGACCGCCCGGCTGCTCTGCAAATACCGTCCCGCACAACCTATCATCGCCTGTGTCACCACCCATCATGTGGCGCGTCAGCTCGCCCTCAGCTGGGGTATCACCCCGCTTTTGATGCCCATGGTCAAAACCACCGATGAAATGATCGACGTCAGCGTTGAGACGGCGCGCAAAGCCGGTTATGTCAAAGACGGCGACATGGTGGTATTGACGGCCGGCGTCCCGGTCGGCATCCCCGGCACCACCAACATGCTGAAGGCCCATCTGGTGGGCGACGCCCTTATTTCAGGCGTGGGCGTGGGCGCACAGATCGTCAGCGGAAAATTGTGCGTCTGCCATACCGCAGAAGAGGTGCACGCCAACCTGAAGGACGGCGACGTATTGGTGATAGCGGCCACCAACAACGACATGCTGGCCGACCTTCGCCGCGCCAGCGCCATCGTCACCGAGGCGCCGGGCACCAACAGCCACGCCGCGGTAGTGGGCCTGACGCTGGGCAAGCCCGTCATTGTAGGGGCCACCGGCGCCACCGTGCGGCTGAAAAACCACACCCTTGTATCGGTTGACCCCAAGCACGGTATTGTGCAGGTCATGCCCTCTTGAGGCCTCTTGCATTTTATGTGATACGAAAACCCGTTCTGCAAAGAACGGGCTTTCGTCTTATTCATTGCTGTGTTTCAGCCCGGTTTTGCCCGGTCCCGGGCTGAAAAGCGTCAAAAACAATGCGCACAGCGCAAACGGACATCTGCCCCACATCGGGATACCGCCGCAGTCCGGCATTCTGCGGCGCTTATAAGCAGGATATACGCCGTTATGGGCCGCCCCACGCTGAACCGCGCGGCAGCCCGCCCAGGGCGCACATGCCCTTGCTGAAAGCGCGCTCTATCACCTGCGGCAGCCCGTCCACGTGAGGCAGCTTGTCCTCGTGCGGCAGCCCTTCGCGCCCGGGGCCGGGGCGCACTGGCATTCCCATTTTGAAGGGGCCGGACAAGCTTTAGGCGGGGCGGTTTTAAAGCCTTTACAGCACGGCAAAAAAGGTGCGATGCAAGCACCGCTTTTACGGTTTTATCCTGCCCCTTTGCCGCCGCAGATAAGACCGCGCAGTGGGTAAATTGAAAAGCGCCGCAGGTGTTTTTCATCGATCCAATACATAAACGAAGCTTTTTAAAGGAGGCCTTTGGCTATGAAAACGATTGCAAGTTTCACGATCGACCACAACAAACTTGACCCCGGCATGTACATCTCCCGCGTTGACGGCGACGTTGTCACCTATGATGTCCGAATGGTCAAGCCCAACGGCGGCCGGTATCTCGCAAACCCCGCCCTGCACACGCTGGAACATCTCTTCGCCACCTACGTCCGCAACAGCGCCTGGGCGGACGCTGTGGTTTATGTGGGGCCTATGGGCTGCCGGACAGGGTTTTATTTTCTCACCCGTGACACTATGCCCAAGGCCGACGCCATCCGCCTTATTCAGCAGTGCTTTGCCTTTATCAAAGATTTTGAGGGCGACATCCCCGGCGCCAGCCGCAAAGAGTGCGGCAACTATCTTGAACATGACCTGAACGCCGCCAAAGAGGCCGCGGCTGAAATGTGCCGCACACTGCAAAACTGGGTCCCTGCGCAGCTGGATTACGATTTTGAGGGCTGACGCTATGAAGCTGGCGCTTTTAGAAAATCTTTTCTCTGTATGTCAGACAGAAGATTTTTCCTGTCTTTCCTCTTTGCCCGGCCTATTTTTTGCAGCCTATACCGGGCGGGAATATTCACTTGTCTGCGAGACGGCGCACGTCCCCGCCAAAACCCTGCGCCATCAAGACGGCTGGCGCGCTTTTCAGGTGGCGGGACAGCTGGATTTTTCTCTTGTCGGCGTTCTGGCCGGTCTGTCGGCGGTGCTGAAAAACGCCGGGGTCAGTATTTTTGCAGTCTCTACCTATGATACCGATTATCTGTTGGTACGCGATTTTCAGCTGAAAACTGCCCAAACCGCCCTGGAGGATGCAGGCTATCTGTTTATCCCCGACGTTCCATAACAGGGGCGGCGGTTCGGCGTACCCGTTTCTTTCCCCGCCGTTTTCTTTGGCAAAAGGCCTCTCGTTTCAAACATTGCGCCCTTTATCCGCTTTCCGGCTTTTTTACCGGCTTGTTTTAATACAAAGGCTGTCTGAAAGCCTCCGTCCCAGGCGGTAAAACCGCAGCAGGGCCTTTCAAAAATCTCTATTGTATCCATAACAAAACAGCTGTAAACACAGGCATCCGCCTACAACAAAACGCCGCCGTTGAAGACAACGGCGGCGTTTTTGCGTACACAAAAAAATTACGGCAGACAGGATACGGGCAAAGAGAGAATGTCCTGTCGATGGCATTGCCCGCGCACTTCTGAACAAAACGGGGCTGTTGACAAACTAAGCTTGGTAGAAAACAAGAGCATTTTTTTCAGCAGATGAAATAAAAACCGCATGGAATACTGGGATGTATTTCCGGGGACTTTTTATGAAATATGCTGAAAAGCGCCGAAGCTTTTCAAGCGGCGGCTTTGTCAACAGCTCCAAAACATCCAAGCCTCCAGAAACGGCGGGGTTGGGGCAAATCCCCAACAAACATTTTTACGGCCCCGGCGGGGCCTCGAAAACCCCAGGCGTTATACGCTTGCCGGCAGCGCGCATACCCACAGCTGCCCTTATACTGGATTGACTTATATATCAGGCTGATATATAATATAACATATCAGGCTGATATATCGGAGGGTACTATGAAAAGACAACAAATAAGAAAACTACTGCTAATCATATCTTTATTATTCTTTCCCATTACGCTTTACTATTTCTCCCCTGTCCTTATCATTAGCGCAGGGTTAAATGGAATTATCAATGGCAGTTTTATTGTATTCTTATTACTGTTTGTACTGTCTATCCCTTTTGGCAGGTTCTTTTGTGCTTATCTATGCCCAGCGGGCGGATTGCAGGAGTGTACCTTTTCTGTTAATCGTAAAAATCCTAAACAGGGGCGGCGGAACTATATCAAGTACATCATCTGGGCGGTTTGGATTGCCGCAGTTATCTCATGTTATTTTAGCAAAGGAAAAATTGTTGCTATTGATTTTCTCTTTGAAACAGAGCATGGTAT
>JAUNTE010000179.1 GCA_030538855.1 Oscillospiraceae bacterium | reverse complement strand
CTCACCAGCGAGGGCGAAGCCCCCAACGGCGACAACCAGACCACCATTGAGGGCGCGTGGCCCGGTGTGACGCTGCGGCGCGGTTCTACCGGCATGGACGTACAGAGGCTTCAGTTTTATTTAAACACCATCAGCCAGTTCAGTACCAGCGTGCCCCCCGTGACGATGGACGGCATATTCGGGGCGGCCACCGAGCGCGCGGTCATCGCTTTTCAGACACAGGCCGGCCTGACGGCGGACGGCCTGGTGGGGCGGGCCACATGGGACGCTATCTACGACGAATATCAGTCTATTGAAGGCGACATCAATACTGACCAGCAATATCCCGGCGAATACCCCGGCCAAAGCTTTCAGCAGGGCAGCAGAGGCAACTATGTGCGCACCATCCAGTTTTGGCTGGATATTGTGGCCGACAAATATCCCTCTATCCCGCAGGTGACGGCGGACGGTATTTTCGGCCCAGCCACCACGGCGGCGGTACGCGCTTTTCAGCAGTATTTTGCCCTGACTGTAGACGGCATTGTGGGCCGCGCCACCTGGGATAAGCTCAACGAGGTCTATCTCAGCGTGGTAGCCAATCTGGTGCCCGCGGGGCAGCGCCCCGGCACCTATCCCGGCACGCCGCTGCGGCTGGGCAGCCGTGGAGACGCGGTGCGGGAAATGCAGTTTTATCTCTATATCCTCTCGGCTTATTATACCGATATCCCCCGCATCAGCTACGACGGCGTATTCGGAAAAGCCACCGATGATGCGGTGCGGGCCTTTCAAAAGCTGGCGGGCCTTGCGCAGGACGGCGTCGTCGGCCCCGAGACATGGGCGCGGCTGTACAACACCTTCTTAAAACTGCGCAACGTGGACGGCCCGGTATACAGTACCCGCACGGTGCCCTACCCCGGCAAGCCTGTTGAGAAAGGCGACGACGGCACGGTGGTGGAATGGGTGCAGTATCTGCTGGCCTATATCGGCGAATTTTATGAAAATGTGCAGCAGCCTGATTTGACCGGCGTTTTTGACGACCTGACCGAGGCGGCAGTGAAAGACTTTCAAAACGAGTTCAGCCTGCCGGTTACCGGCGTGGTGGATGAGGAGACCTTCAACGCCCTCGTCCTCACCTATTGGAGCGTTCTGGCCACAACGCAGTGGTCAGACCTCAACTTAAACGGCGCATACCCCGGCTTTGTATTGACGCTGTACAGCGCGGGGCCGGTGGTGCTGTTTTTGCAGCGGATGATCAACGATATCGCGCTGCGGTTCTGCGTGATCGACTATGTACCTGAAGACGGCTTCTTCGGCCCTGAGACCAAAGCCGCCGTCGAAAGCTTTCAACGGGGCTTTGGCCTTGAGGTGACCGGTTTTGTAGATAAAGCCACATGGGACGCCATCTATCAATATTATGCTCTGGAGGAGTGATGACTTATGGCAAAAGTATTTGTATACGACGCGGACGAAAACCGCATGATGTCTTATAACCTGAACGAGAACGACCCCATGCCGTACTCTTACGGCAGCACCTTAAAGGTGCGTGAGTTCCGCGGCAGCTCCAACGCGCAGGTGCTTTGGACGACGACCCGCGCCATGGAATGCTGGAACCTGACCCGCCGCCGGTTTGGGCAGGGCATCCCCGTGGGCTACGCCTTCAAACGCATCTGGGAGGGCGGACACGGCACCACCAGCCAGCACTACGCGGGCGTCAGTTTTGACGTGGGACAGCGCCTGTCCAGCGCAAAACGCCGTGAGCTGTATAATTTGGCCCGCAGCCTGGGCGTTTGGGGATATGTAGAGCCGATCAGCATGACGCCCACCTGGGTCCATTTTGACCGCCGCTACGGCAAACCCGCCTGCGGCGGTTCCAGCGGGTATCCCACCGTACGGCGGGGCAGCAAAAGCACCTATGTACTGGTGCTGCAGGACGCTTTGAACGCGCTGGGCTACGGCACCCAGACCTTGGACGGCGTCTTTGGCCGCAATACCGAAACGGCGCTGATAAACTTTCAGCGCAAAACCAATTTGGGCGCCGACGGCATCTGCGGCTGCAACACATGGAAGCGTCTGGCCGGTATGGTGGTGGGTATCGGCCGCACCCGTACCGTCATCGACCGCTGACCCTTCCTGCTTTTTACAAAGCGCCGCTTTATCTTACGAAGCGGCGCTTTGTATTTTACATAGACCTGAAAAAGCGTTTTAAATATTGGAAATATATTCCTGATTTTTTGTTGTTTTCAGCCGCGCCCCCGCATGGCCGTTTTATTTTTCACGCTGGCCGCTTATTCTTTTTCTCTCTTTTTCCTCCCTTTTCTCAATCCATTCTTGACACCCGGCTATCCGGCCTGTAAAATATAACCCATGTATCGAAACCCGTATCTCTCTTCCAAAACGTCCGCCTGAAAAACGCCTGAAAGGGGCTCTGCCTTCGTGGATAGCCAAGCCAACCTTAAAATGATACTCGACCATCTGGCGGGCACTGCCGTGTATGTGATCCGGCAGGACGACCATCGCATTTTATATTTTAATGAGCGGGTACGCCAAGTGACCCCTGAGGTGAAGCTTGGGCTTGTCTGCCATGAATTGTGGGCGGGCTTCTGTGAAAATTGCCCCCTGAAAACAATAGGGGCCCGTTCTTCTCACACCTGTGTCAATCATGACGACCCCTTCGGCACAGCTGTCGATATCTCAGCCACCCGCATCGCATGGGAAAATACCATCCCCGCCTTTCTGATCTCCGTCTCGGCGCATATCAAATCCGCTGAAGAGATCGAAACAGAAATACAGGCCCAGCGTTTCGCAGGGATACTATCCAAAATTTATTTTTTGATGGCCGAGGTGGACGTCGCCGCAGCGCATTACAAATTGCTGCATTACGCAGAACCGGTCTCGGCTTTGAAAAACAGCGGCTCTTTGGCGGACTTTGTGCGGTGCATCCTGCCCCTGATCCACCCCGCCCACCGGGACATGTTTTCCTCTTATTTTTCAAAAGAGGCGCTGGTTCAGCTCTTCTCTCACGGAGAGTCCTCTCACTATTTTGAATACCGCGGCAAACGCCGGGACGGACGTTACCATTGGTGCTCCTCTCTGGTGCTGCGCACAGAGGGCGGCGACGGCAGCCTGCGGCTGATGGTGCTGAACGCCCTGATAGACGAACGCAAAGAACTGGAACAACAGCGCAATGAATTTTCTATGGCGGCCAGCGCCATGTTTGACGAATGCCTGGCGCTGAATGTGACAGACGGAACTTTTACCGCCCGCAAAGGCGGGCCGGAGACCTCCGGTCTTCCCTTTTCTCAGGGCAGCTATGCCGAGCTTTTGTCCATCTATACAGCGCGGCTCATCCATCCGCAGGACAGGGCGCTTTTTTTAGAGACATTTTCTCTTGAAAACCTGCGCAGCGCCTCTTTTGAGGCTTCCCGCCCCCTCTCTGTTGAGCTGCGGCGTAAAAACCTTTCCGGCGTTTACCGCTGGGCCGAGATGACCTGCGTACGGGTGGACAGTGAGCGGGACACCGACCGAAAAATGCTTCTGATCTACCGGGACATCCACGATTTTAAAACAATGCAGGAGGCGCAGCAGTCCTCCATCCGGCGTTTTGCCGCCATTGTGAACAAGCTTTACAATTTTGTGTACGAGGGCGATCTTTACACCGGAAAAATGTACATTTGGCAGACAAAAGGCAATACCGTAACACAGGTTGAGGCCCCCCAGACCCTGGAGGAATATTTCAGGCGGGTAGCTTCTGAGATCATCCACCCCGATTACCGTGAGCTGTACCGCTCTATCTACAACATCCAGCGCCTGCGCGACGAATATGCGGCGGGCGGCAAAGAGACTTATTTTGAGGCGCCGCGAAAAATGCCGGACGGCTCTTACCGATGGCACGCCATGCAAAGCCAGCTCATCCACCGGAAATCAGGCGAGCTGCGCGTCATGTTCTATCAAAAGGACATGGATGACATTAAGCGCGAAGAGGCCCAAAGGCAAAACGCCCTGCGGGATGCTTTAGTGCTGGCCGAACAGGCGAACCGCGCTAAAACTGAATTTCTCTCCCGCATGAGCCATGATATCCGTACCCCGATGAATGGTATCATCGGCATGACGGCGTTGGCCAGAGCCCACGCGGCGGAGGCCGAAAAGCTTGACGACTGCCTTGGTAAAATCGACACCTCGGCCCATTTTCTTCTTTCTCTCATCAACGATATCCTTGACATGTCCAAGATAGAAAGCGGAAAAATGGAACTGAATTACGCCCCCTTTTCTCTGTCTGAACTCATCCATAACATCGCTGCGGTGACAGAGAGCCAGGTGCGCGCAAAAGTTCAGCAGTTTCAGGTCGAAATCGACCCTGCACTCAGCGGCACCTACAGCGGAGACGCGCTGCGTCTCAACCAGGTATTGATGAACCTGGTATCCAACGCCTTGAAATATACACCCTGCGGCAAATCCATTTTGCTGCGGGCCTCTCTTCTCGAAAAACGCCGGCACCACAGCCTGGTGCGCTTTCAGATAGCCGATGAAGGGGTTGGCATGAGCAAAGAGTTTCTCAAACGGCTCTATAATCCCTTTGAGCAGGAAACTTCGTCAGGCGGACGCGTTATGGAGGGCACCGGCCTTGGGCTCTCGATCACACGAAACCTGGTGCACCTGATGCATGGCCAGATCACCGTGCGCAGCGAGCTGGAAAAGGGC
>JAUNTE010000178.1 GCA_030538855.1 Oscillospiraceae bacterium | reverse complement strand
GCAGCAGTAAAAGGCAAACCCGACAGCCGCCCCGGCTGTTATTCGTTTTCGCCTATTTTCTGCGGTATATCACGAGCAAACCAAGGACTATTACACGGCGAAGGGCAGCCGGTAGCGGCAGATAGCCAGAAAAAAATGGGTAGGATGCCAGCCGCCCCATTCCGGTAGCCTTGGAGGACAGAGGAGGATCCCGGTAAAAACGGCAAAGAAAATCGAGCGGATGAAGAAGGCCTGCGGCATTTCTGCAAAAGCGCTTTGGCTCGGCGGCCAGGCTGTACAGTCCGGGATCGACACGAAACAGATCGTGCGGCACACAGTTTAAACTCGCGGCACGCGGGACAAAAACCAAACCTGACAACCTCAACCGCAGACGTCATGCGCTTTCCGCTACTTTTTACTGCTTCACAATAAATTTTTTGATTTCAACAGCCTGTCCCCGCCACTGAAGCTTCACCACTCCCGTTTAAAACCAATTTCCTGCGCAGGGGCTTTTTCATGGTCCATATATGCGGGGCGGTTCAGAAGCGGAGGCTATTTTTTATTGTAAAGCGGCGTGTTTTTTAAGCACGCGTTGTGAAACCACAAAAAATAAACCTTATAACCGCAGCCGCAGCGTTATCCGTTTTCGGCTATTTTTTATTGATGCGCAATAAAAAATTTGATCTCAATGGCCTCGCCCTCGCCGCCAAAGCGGCAGCCGAACGAATAGCCAAAAAAACAGCCTGCGCTGCGGCTATTTTTTATTGTGGGATCGCCAATCCAATGCCCGGTATAAACCTGACCTGCTCCCTTCATTCGCAGCCTGGTTTTATACTAACGCTTTTTTATTGTAAAGCCGCCCTGCTAAGGCGCCACGGTACAAACAAGCCCGACGGCCGCCACGGCAGTGCTATCTATTCTATAGCTGTTTTTATTCTCCTAATTCCTTTAAACGTTTTATCCTCTCTGCGCCTGCTTATAAACTGTAAACCCACTTACAGCAAAGGTTTTTCGCGTATCTGGTTGCTGTGTATAAACCCTTGTATCCTCCCCTTTGCAAGCTGGGGCGTCAAAAAAGCGGCGAATAACATTTTCACCGCGCATTCAGCGCTATAAACCTGACGTTTATAAAGTTTGGCTGCGGTTATCCTTTTTCGATCTTACTATGCAATAAAAACAGCAATAAACGGATCGTGCTGCGGCCGGGCTGCCCCTGTGCGGCGCGCGCTTAGAAAATTGTCCCGGGCCGCCGTAAAAATATTTGATCTTGATGGTCTGCCCCCGCCGCCAAAGCGGCAGCCGGGCGAAGCGGCATAACCACCAGCTAAACCAATGGCTTGAGCAGGCCCTATAAGGGCCTTTTACCAACAGGCGTATCAAGACGCGCCGCAGTATCTGTCGTCTGCGTCTTGTCCCCCGCCGCTTGTAAACAGGCAATTTGTCTATTCGATCCACACTGCTGCTCATTTACAGCTCGTATTCATGGAATACCTCCACCGGCACAGCCGGTGGTTTCCCTATGCAGCAAAAAAATAGCCTCCGCTTTGCGGAGGTTATTTTTATTTCTTTTCTTGTCTTTGTCCGCTTCTCCGGTCAGGCGCGGCGCGCGCTTTTCTTTTTTGCAGCGGCTGCCCCGTTGCTTTAAAAATTTCTTATCTGAAAGTTCGTTTAAAATAAAGATGTCTGATTTTCCGCCCCTGATAAGCACCTGTAAAACAAAAAAACACAAACGTTCTCGGTACGTCCCGCACAATTTATAAAGTCCCGGTCAACGCTGTTTACAAGCAAAGGCGGCCATTTTGATCTTGCAAACAGTCCTCTCTCCCTTTTAAAGAGGGAAAAGCCTTTTTCCCGCCACGCCGTCTAAAAATACAGGATCCCCTCGGGGCATGGCCCTCTTTTTCGGGGCGGGCGCGGCGCTTCCACACAGCCTTGGCCCATGCCTTTTTCCCCGCTCTCACCGGCCGCCCCTTTCCCATAAAACGCCGCGCTTCAACATATCCTCCGCCCTGTCTGGCGGCCAGCCTCTCTTATATAAAAAACGCGCTTTGGCTATCTTTGCCGCCCTTTTTATTAAGGCGCCCGGTTTTAAAACGCGGGGCAGGTCCCTTTGCTTTTTCTCCCTCCGCCGGGTGCAAAAGCCCCGCGCCCCAGCTGTATCCCAGCCTTCCGTCTTCCCGCCGGTCTTCTTTCACCACAGCGCCGCCCTTGTATAAAAGTTTTCAACTCCGCGCTTTTGCTCTATCCGTCCCTTTGGTCTGAAAGCCTTTAAATCTCCGCCGGGGCCTCTGTCAGCGGGGCCTCGCCCGGTTCTTCCTCTTTCTCTACCAGCGACATCTGCCGGCATACCCGTTTTCCTAAAAGGGCGATCAGCAGCGATACCGCCGCTACGATAAGCCCCAGCACAGGCAAAAAGTCCGCCATCATATCAAACAGCCAGCCGTACATCGCCTGGCCCAAAGGCTGCGCGCACATGCACAAACACATCACGCATGAGATCACCTTCCCCACCAGATGCTGCGGCGTAATAGCCTGCAAATAAGTCATCATCACAATGGTAAACATCGAGGCAAACGCCATCATCACGATACAGCTGCTCACTAAAAGAAAATAGGCGGCCATAACCGGCAACCCCGGCAGCAGCGCCGCGCACATCGGCAGCATACAGACAGCAGCCCCCACCAACAGCCGGTGCGCCCGCTGTACCTGCAGCCTGCGCGACAGTACGCCCGACAGTACCCCGCCCAGCAAACTGCCCACCGCCAAAGCCGCCTGCGCGTACCCGTATAGCTGGTTGGCCATTTCCTCAGCAAAACCCAGCCTCTGGGTCACCACTACCGGCAGTGCAATCATAATATAAGCGCTTAAAAACAAATTGAATCCCGCCACGATCAGCGTCGTCTTTAAAATAAGCGGCTGCTCATACCGCATAAAGTTTGCGCTCTCCCGTATATCCATATGGACGATCTGCCATACGCTCTGGGCCGAAGCCCTTTTTTCAAAGGGGATATGAATAAATATCTCCATGATCGCCGAGGCCAAAAAGCACCCCGCCCCAATCCAGATGATCGGTATGATCCCCCAAATGGCGTACAGCGCGCCGCCTGCCGCCGGCCCAATCAAATTGGCAAGCGCGCTTACCTGATTGATGACGGCGTTGGCAGCCATTAAATTTTCCTCTTTGGCCAAGGCGGGCAAGCTGGCCTGCACCGCAGGCTGATAAGCCCCCGCAATGCCGTATAAAAGCACCAGCGTGACCGCTATCAGCCCCACAATATCCACATGCCCCCGCAGCAGCATAAAACCAAACATCAGCGCTGCGGTCGAAAAATCCAATATCACCATGATATTGCGTTTATTTACCCTGTCCGCTATGATCCCGCCTACCGGTGACAGCAGGATCATCGGGATCAAAGCGCAGGCCGACACGATGCCGAACAGTGTGGACGACTTCGTTTCATTCAGCAGATACAAGGGCAGCGCAAACCGTATGATACCATTGCCAAATAGTGAAATGATCTGCCCCACCACCACCATGCTGAAATCCCGCTGGAAGAGTTTTTCTTTTTTCATTTCTGTTTTCCTCTCATCGGCCGGGACGGAGGTATTTCTTTCCACAGAGGCTCCGCCGCCCGGTCTCTTTAAAGTTTTGCCGCATGTATACACCGCATTGCCTAATATTATGTTATACATACTATGCGTAGTATAGTATGTTCCTTGACATATGTCAAGGGCTTTTTTATTTTTTAGGGCCGCGCTGTGCAAAACCGCCCCCCCTGCTGTCTGAAACCGTATGGGCAGACAGCCCTGAACACCAGCTGGCCGGCGCCATAGGTTCTCCACAACAAAGGCCGCTGTAAAAATAACCGCAGGGCAAAGCGGGGGCCGTTGAAGCCGAATATTTTTTGTCTTTTGGCAACACGCACCTAAAAAAGCACACTGCTTCACAATAAAAAAATAACCTCCGCGAAGCAGAAGATATTTTGGGTCTGTCCTTCCGGTTACTGTTTCCATCACGAAAACAAAGGCTGCCGAAGTCAAATATTTTTTATTACAAAGCAATAAAAAATAACCTCCGCGAAGCGGAGGCTATTCTGAGGCCGTTCTCCCGGTCGCTTTGTCAGCGGTGAAACAAAGCGGTTGAGAAGAAATACGCTTCCGGCCGGTTACGGTGTTTCTGCAAGCTGAAAAGCGCATGCTTACTGGGTTTCTTATCGAATGGGCCTATCTGTAAAGCATCAAAATGATACCCGCATGGTACCCAAATGAGCAAAAAATTATGGACAGCAATATAAAGTTATAAAACGAAATGAGTTGTTTGACATTTCCGCATGTAAAGATTAGAATAGAAAAAATCAAGTTAGGTTTGGCCGCTTTTGGCGGATAAGACAAACGGCAGGATTTTGTAGCAGACGGAGATTTTACAGATGATACGAGTGAAAAAACAGAAAAAAATTTTTAAAGCGGTAATGGTTACGATTTTATCCTTAATCGTTTGCGGTATACTCGCGTTAGGCGGGCTTATGCTGTACGGGAAATATCAAATGAGCAAAATTCCTGACTTAACATTTTATGAGTGTTTGCAATATACTACGAAAAATGATCCAAATGCAATGATTACGGTTGGATATATTAAAGACGGAGAGGTCACCTGCAAGGTATTTGGAGAAAACGGAAAGGACCTCAGCAACGAAGAAGCACAT
>JAUNTE010000177.1 GCA_030538855.1 Oscillospiraceae bacterium | reverse complement strand
CCCTTTTGAAATTTATATTATTATACCACCAATACGGCGGGATAACAACTATTTTACCTCAACTATCGTGATATTTTTTGCTTCCGTGTCGATTTTGCTCAGGACGATATCGCGCAGCTGAGAGACCTGTGCGGCAGTCAGGGCGTCTCCTCCCGTCGCTACGGCAAGGTTCACCTTCTCTGCGTCGATGCTGGCAAGACAATTAGCGAAGCCCTTGGCTTTTACCATATTTTCAATATCGCCTTCCAGCGTAATGCCGCCAAGCACCGCCGACAGCTCATCGGTGATCTTCTGTTTCTCCTCTTCGCTGAGTTTGGCGTTCTTTAATGCTTTTTGAAGACGGTCCAAGGCTTCATCACGGTTTTTTTGGCGGCTGAGTTCGGCTTTCTCAAAATACTGCATGCTTCCCTCTGCACCCGCGCTCACCAGCTGCGCGTCACCGTAATTTTTGTTGCCTGAAGTCTCCTGCGCGTCTTCCCCCGCGTCGGCGGCGCTGGCAAGTACGCCTGGCTCTGTCGCCGTGCCGGGCTGTGAAGAAACAAGTTCTCCGCTTTGAGACGCGGCTACGGGCGTTCCCGCTTCGGCAATCAAATTTGGATCGTTTTTCGCGTATTCCCAATTCAGATAGACCGCGACACCGAGAGCCACGACCAGGGTCACCATGGTTAATTGACGTCTGCTTTTTGCATTTTTCATAGGGGGCTCCTCCATTATATCATTTTTGTAACGCAAATACGGTTGGTTGGAACTCCCAATAAAACAGAGACCAGCTCCGTAACGCGTTTCACTACCATAATATCATCTCCGCCCCTGCAAACCACCGCTACGCCTTTGATCTCAGGTTCCAGCGTCGTCTGCTGAAGCGCACGTTTATTTCCGTTTTGATCTTCGACCATGATATAGTCGTTTTGATAAGTTGATTTTTCGCTTACCCTCTCCTCACCGGTCTGGGTATAGTCCGTCCCTGTCTTTTCCGCGCAGGCGTATACCGTCTGTTCGCCGCTCTCCAATGTCACCATCACCCGCGCTTCCCCCGCGCCCTCCACCTGCGCAATGGTCTCCTCCAACTGTTTTTGCAGCTGCTGGGTATAAGTTTGGCTGTCAAAAGAGCTGGCCTGCGCCGCAGCGGGGATTTCCGCATCTTTTTTAAACGAAAAATCGGCTAAAAAAATCAGGGCGATACCCAAAAGGCCCAGTGCAAACAATAAATTCTTTTTCCCGTGCTTTTGAAAAAAATCTTTCAGGTCTATTTGTTTCCATTCCATTTTTACACCTCTTTTACCGTAACTACGGCTTCACATCCCAAAAGCTCGCAAACGGCCTGGGGTACCTCCTGCGCTTCACCGGATAAAACAATCTCCGCCCACGGCGTTCCAATGTTGCCGTCGTCGTCCGGTTCCAGGTGAACTGTCACATTTTCTATATCGATCCCTTTTTCTGAAAGGCCTTGCGCCAGCGCTGTTTCTAAAGACGCCTCAGCCTGTTCAAGCACCTTCTCCTTATAAAAGTCTTCGCCCGCAGCCGTCACGCTCGCCTCATCCGGCAGCTGCGGTAAAGCCGCTTTAAAAACCGTCTGTTTGGCCGGCGTAAGAAGGGCTATTAAAATATATAGTACACAGGTGAGTTTTATGACGGGAAAGGGTTCCTTTTCCGGTAAAAAGCCCTCTAAGATCGTATAAAGAAGCGCCAATGAACAAAGCGCGAGGACCCATCCGCGAATCATCTCCATTTCAGCTTCCTCCCATGCTGGTTGTCAAGGCCACCACTGCCCTAATACAGTGAGCGTCATAAAAAAAATCAATACGACCATGTACAGCGAGAGACATTCGCAAAACCCTGAGAGCAGCCCTTCGCCTTTGTCGTTGCCCAATGCCGAGGCGACGGTGCGCGCGGCTAAAGTGGCGGTATAGTATCCAAGACAGCTGACTAAAACCGGTAAAAACACCAGCAATATCCCGGCGATCCCCATGATACCCACGGCCCCCTTCACCATTTTCAGCCCGGCAAAAACAGTCCCCATGGCGTCAGAAACTGCGTGCCCAATCACCGGGATGCCGCTGCCGATCAAAAATTTTCCGGTGCGCAGCGCGATAGAATCAGCGCCTCCGGCAAGATACGTCTGAAAACTTAAAACGGCCGCAAACACCGTCGCCAACAGCCCAAGCGCCCATTTTACCGCCTTTGAAATAAAATCTGTAAAGGCGCCCAGTTTTAGCCCTCCCCCCACGCCTTTTGTAATGGTGAGCGCCAGATATATCTTGATGAACGGCAGTATCCCTCCTGTCAGTATCTGCGCTATCAGGGTGATTCCCGATAAAAACATCCCGCTGTATAAAACGCTGGTAGCCGGCTGGCCGCACGCCACCATAACCGTAGAGAATACCGGCACAAACATCGCCATAAATGAGCGGGCAGTCTCCAGCGTACCGCCAATATCCGCAAAGAGGCCCAGCAGCGGCTGGCTGACAAGTAAAAACGCCGTCACGGTCACCGAGGTATCCAGCGCGGTGGATAACCCTTGCGCGCCGTCTTTTTTAAAATGATGGAGCAGCGCCGAGAGAAGCAGTATCCCGCACAGCTTGGCAAAAAGAAGAACAGGTTCTTTTAAAGAGCTGCAAAAATCTCCCCAAAGCTTTTGCAGCAGGTCAGGAAAAGTCATTTGCTGCAGTTCTTCAATGGTATAAGGCTGTTCTTCCAAAAATTCTTTCGCCTCATCCGGTATCAGCGTCTCGTCTAAAAGCTCATCCGGCTGTCCCGTCTCCGCCGCATATACCTGTTGTCCGCCGCAGAACGGTATCATGCAGCACAGAAACAGCGCTGCAAAAACGATACTGCATATCCGTTTACATCTCATTTTTTCACATTCCTCATCCCGCTAACAGGCTGTTTAAAATGGTAAACATCGATTTAAAAAGCGGCAGTGTCGCCAATAAAATAGCCGCTTTTCCTGCCAGCAGCACTTTGCTGCACAAAGCCTGCTGGCCGCTTTCTGCACAGAGGTCCGCCGCTGTCTGAGAGATCAGCCCAATGCCCACCGCTTTGATCAGACATCCAAAATCAGCGGTCTCTGAAAAAGCCGCCAACTCTTTAAAATAGTCGATCACCGGTGAAAGAAAAGACAAAAGATAAATCGAAAGCACCGCAACGGCCGCAATAGAGGCGAGTACGGCATAGACGGGGTTATGCTGCCGCAGCAGCGCGATCACGGCGACGCTGAGAATGACCAGCGCGGCAATTTTCATCAGTTCCATATCAAAGGCCAAATAAGGTTTTGATGGTCTCAAACAATTCGCTCACCTGCCCCAGCACCATCATCAATACAACGATCAGCCCCGCCAGGGTGGTCATCAGCGCCTGCTCCTCCCGTCCGCTGCGTATCAAAAGCTGGTTGAGCACCGCTACGATAATACCGATGGCGGCGATTTTAAAAACAAGATCGATTTCCATTCGGGATACATCCTTTCTTCGTCAACTGCCCTTTTACAGCAGCAAAAGCGTTACAACAAGGCCTCCATACCCTCCCAGGGCGCGGTAAAGCTTTGCGTCACGCCGTTCGCGTTCCCCCAGCAGCTGCGCTTCCTCCTGTAATTGCAGCCGTTTATGTTCCAGCCGCTGAATGTCCGCTTGTCCGGTCCCCTTGCCAAGTTCGCAAAGTGTCCCGTACAGCAGGGCGTAGCCTTTTGGCGTCAAGCTTTTCTTGAAGCCCGCGGCCTCCAGCCACCGTTTTACATATTCTTCATGCGTCCCGCCTGTTTTTGGGGCCATCTGTGGCACCGCCGCCGTTTGAAAAGAGCAGTACTGCGCGCTTTCCCGCAGCGCAATATAAAAATTTTCTTTGCTATATTGCAGGCTGCGCTGCAGCTCCTGCAAAAGCGCAGCCGCATCCTGCGTGGCTTTGCGTCTGGCCGACAGCCGTCCGGCGCACAGCAGGCCCGCGCCAAGGCAGCATATCCCCATAAAGGTTGCCCCCAAGGTTTTGCATAAGATCGGCAGCATGGCAGATTCCTCCTGTTTTTCCTGGCGTATTGCGTCCTTTTAACCATACAATGTCTTCTATACAGCGGCGTTCCAAAAGATAGCGCAGCTGCGGGCGTTGCAGCGCATCCTCTGCGCAGGCCGCGTGCGCGCTGACAAGCACGCCGGTACCGGTGTGCAGGCTTGTCTCAAGCGCAGCGGCGTCCTCCTGGGCGCCTATTTCGTCGCATACCAAAATTTCAGGCGCCAGGCTGCGCAGTGCAAGCTGCATCCCCTCGCCTTTGGGGTATCCCGACAACACGTCGCAGTGCAGCGGCGGCAATACGGCAAACCCCTCTTCGCTCATAGGCCAAAGTTCCATTCGCTCATCCACTACCGTCACACGCCGCCCTAACTGAGAAAGGCGGGCCGTCATGGCGCGCAAAAGCGTTGTTTTTCCGGTGCCCGGCTCTCCAAGCAGCAAAATCCGGGGCCTTGTTTTTTTTAAAAGGGCGTCCAGTTCATCCTCCACTAACAACAGCTGTGTTCTGGCTACGCGGATATTTAAAGAGCTTACCTCCTGTACACCGGCCGTCCGCCCGTCCTGACGCAGGCAGCGTCCGGCGACGCCCACCCGATGTCCTCCCGGCAGTGTGATATATCCTTGCGCCAAATTCTCTTCATACGCGTACAAAGAGTGGCCGCACAAACTGAGAAAACACTCTTTCAGCATGGCGGCGCTGCA
>JAUNTE010000176.1:445-4712 GCA_030538855.1 Oscillospiraceae bacterium | reverse complement strand
ATAAGTCAACCGCTGACGAAAAGAGTAAAATTGCCAGCAATTATTTAGCTCCATTTATTTTTGATGATGAAGAATTAAAGAATGTAATAGCGGAAGTAAATAGCAGCTTTTGAATAGAACAATTCCCATTTATTGAGCTGATCAAAGTGCGCCTTATGGGTATAAGGCGATACAAATTGGAAGATCCCTACACCGAAGAAGTGTGGGGATCTTTTGGCTATTGCGTTGAAGACCAGTTTGCCATGCCTAAAAGCAACACTTATCTACAATAGGAACTTTCACGTCTCTTTCACCTTGGACGTTGATGATATCCCACCTCGGCTATTTTATCAGTATCCTCTGTCGCAGACAGTTCAGGCAGATCATAAAATCAGTTTTGAGAGGAAGGACATACATATCAAAAATGTAAATATGAGGTGATCCCCATTGTAACGGCTATGGCTATACACAAAACAATATAAAAAATTGCACAAGAGACCAAAACGCCGTTGAAGGCGCTTGGCACTGAAGGATTGGAACTGGTTCAGCACAAGGATGGTTTTTTCTTCAAAAGGGCCGTTGAGTAACTTTCAGCTTTATCCGCGCCGCCGGTTTTCAGATGGATCCTCCGTTTTATCTGTTTCATGCAGGATTTACAGCATCGGCATACGCCATAAAAACCAAAACAGCATTTTCAAAAGCCTGCCCTTCTCTGCTTTTACCCAGGCCCTCAATAAAAAAGGACGGCTTCCAGCCGTCCTTTTTTATCCTTTATTTTTCGCCGCCCATAGGCATTACAGCAGTTCTAATTCAAACCGCACCGCAGGCGAGGCCGGCCCCTTTTCTTCCGCCTCTTTTACCGACGTCTGCTGCTTTTGGTGCCACTCTATCCCAAAAAGGTCGATTCCATTTTCCTGATAGGTTTTTTTCATAACCTTCTCCGCGCGCGCTGCCAGTTCCTTTTCCAAGGTATCCACCAGCCTTGCTTTATCCGTTTTGTCCAACGTACGGGGCGTTGTCACATCACGGATAGACCCATGGACGATCAAAGTGACGCAGGCACCGCCGTCCGGCTGTACCGAGGTTTCATAACGTCTTGAAACATTGGTCAAATCGCATTCATATGGGCCTATTTTTTCATCCTCCGCTTCCAGCCGCCAGCGGATCACCCGGTTCTGCAGCGTCAAAGCCGTTTTCATTTCCTCCTGTTCCAGCGTCCCGCAAGGTTCTCCCCGCAGATATAACTGAAGTTCAGGCACTGAAACCTTTCCCTCGTTCTCTTTTAATACTGGTATCGCCCCTGTCAGTCCATCGTCTTTATCCAGATGTATCTGATACAGCATCACCGCGTAAGAAAACGTTTGTTCGGTATTGCGCAGCACCCCTTCGATGCCTTCCACCGTCTCTTTCCATTCTTCATCTTTTTTATCTTCCAGTTTTTCACACAAAAAGACAGCCATATTTGGACGAGACCCCTCTTCTCTTGCAAACCATGTCAAAATTTCTCCCACGTCGTCCCGCGCATCTTCGCTGATAAGCAAAATTTCATTCTGCGCATAGAAAGGCTTTTTATTTTGGCTTTCTGCAGCCGCATCCAACGCGCCGCCGATGGTTTTTCCGCTGCCCGTATACCATTGCGATTGTCCCACGGCCTCACCGGTATCCGCCGAAGCGTCGCAGGTGTATACCACAACACCCGCCTGATATTGTTTTTCCTCTTTTGTTATATAAATCAATTTGACGATGGCGCGGTCGCTTAAATTCATTCCGCCGCCGCACCCTGTCAATAACAGCGCCAGCAGAAGACACAGGCTCATCCATATTTTTTTTGTCATACGCTTTTCCCCGCCTTTCTGATGCAGACCGCGCAGACGCAGAAAAGAGACGCCAAAAGGCCGCTGACTGTTACAATATCCTGTAAAACCGGCACACCAAGCACAAACCCCAACGTACACGCCGCGGCCAACAATATAACCGCCAGGGGTGTCAGCCACAGCCGCCGTTTTTCTTCAGGCAGGCACCGCTTTAACAGGCGCAATGCGGCCAGCACATAGACGCTTACCCTGAAAATGGACAGCATGATCCAAACCGAGACATGGATCGCGTCAAGCCGTGTAAACACCGAGATACTGCCGATACGCGCCAAGGTGTGCAGCGGCTGCTGCTGCAGGGCGGCAAAGGGGCCAAGCACCAGTTCTTCGCTGAGAACCAAAGCCAAAAATACCGCCCAAAAGACAATAAGGACCGTAAAAAAAGATTTCCCTCTTTTTTCTGTTGTCTGTTCCAGCAGTATCCCATATACCAGCGCCTCACCGGGAAAACGAAACCAACTGAAAACCGAGTTTCCAACATCCTGCGCTAAATTTTTTGAAAACTGCAAATTTTCCACTGAAAATTGAGATGCGTTTGCAATCAGTAAAAAAATCAAAGAACCCGCCAATAATACCCCGATCACCAACGCGCTTCGCATCAAAGCTTCCAGCCCCATATGGCTGCCATAAAACGCCACCGCCAAAACCAGCAGCGCGAAAAACCACGCCACAAACCGATCGTCGCTTACAAAACGGTAAAACCCTTCCGCCTGGGCAACGCCAGCCCCGGCAGACAACAAAAGCGGTATCAACAATACGCCCGCCAATACCCTGTCCCGGCCATCGTCTCCGGTAAAAAGTCTCTGCATACGCGGGTGCCGCATGATGCGTAAAAACGGATAAGTCATCGCCGCCATCAAAATAACATCGATGGTTACGCCTATCATCACCCCCTGCGCCCCGCTGGCCGCCGGGGCCGTATGCGGGTCTATCACCACGTCCACCAGCAGCATCAGCAGTACCGCCAGCCACAACTGGCCGCGGCTGATGCCTTGTGCTTTCTCTTTCATCGTTCTTTCCCCCACTTTGCCCCGGGCAGTTTACGGATATTGAACGGGCCGCTGCGTGAAAGGGTTTTCTGCCCCGCTCTCAATATCCCGTCGCGAAAAAAAGATCTTGAAAACGGCGACAACGGCGCAAGATACGGTGCGCCGAACGCATAGACTCCGCTGATATTATATAAAGTGACCATGCCAAGCGCGACGATCCCCAGCGGGCCAAACATGCCTCCCGCCAAAATAAACAGCAGCCGCAGAAGAATGATGGGCTCATAAAGCGAAGGCACCGCATAAGAAGCAAGGCTCGTCAGCGCTGAAACCACAACCACCGGCGTCCCCAATATCCCCGCCCGGATAGCCGCGTCACCGATGATCAGCGCTGCCACCAGGCTCACTGAATGCCCAATGGCTTTGGGCATTCGCAAACCCGCCTCGCGTACGATCTCCAACATAAAATTCACAAAAATAGCTTCTAAAAAAAGCGGCATCGGCGTGGCCTTCTCAGCTGCGGCTATTTTATACAGCAGCTGCTGGCTGAAAAGCTCAGGCGTAAAATTCGCCACCGCTACAAATATCCCCGGCAGCAGCACGGCAATCAAAAAGGCGGTATACCGCAGTATCCGCAGCAGTGTTGCAAAATAAGGGCGGCTCGAGTAGTCGTCCATCGTCGTAAAGTGCTCGCTGAAAAAGGTAGGCAGTACCAATGCAAAGGGGCTTCCGTTAGCTAAAATAACGATTTTTCCCTCGCACAGCTTGGCCGCGGCCGTTGCAGGCCGCTCGGTATACCCAATCGCGCTGAAAAGCGAGTGCGGCCTTTTGTCAAGAAAAGCCGCAAGCGGCCCTGTGTCAAACAGCATTTGAATATCAATGTGCTTCAGCTGTGCCCGCACCTTATCCAAAAGCTTTTTCGGCGCCAGGTCTTCATGATAAAAAATGCCGACCTCTGTTTTTGTGTCCTCGCCAAGATAAAACGATTCTATGCAAAGATGCTCGGTACGGACAAGCCTGCGTATCAAGCTCATATTGACGCGAAAAAGTTCTGTAAAACCCTCCCGGCTTCCTTTTACGTTCCCCTCGCCATTCGGTTCAGACACCGCACGGAAGGCCAAACTCTGGGTGGAAATCACAATGCCGCCCGCCACGCCGTCGATCAATATGACGCCCGCCCCCGCGGTAAGAAATTTCAGCGCGTCCTCCGCCGTCTGCACCTGATCGTTGGTTACCGGTATTGCGGTGCCCCTTTTTACATGGGCGAAAAGATCTTCCGCCGAAGCCGGACGAAATGGGTCGTTATGCAGGGCGTCCAGCATCATGATCCATAATTTTTCCACGCTTGAAAGCCCTTCCAAAATAAAAATACACGCGCGGTATCCGCAAAAGGATATATCTTTTGCATAAAAATCCAAAGAAGGCGCAAAC
>JAUNTE010000176.1:0-435 GCA_030538855.1 Oscillospiraceae bacterium | reverse complement strand
GCAAACATCTCCTCAATTATTTTTTTGTTCTCATCCAGGCTGGGTTTCAATGGCTGCGACATAAATCTCCGCCTTTCTCTTTCATACTCTTTTTGCAGTATTGCCCTTTTTTGCATGAAGCTAGTCAAAAAAGCCTACACTCAGGGTATCGATTTTGACAAAGGAGAATTTTTATGGCCGTCATCGCCCTTCGCACCGTAATCATTTACGGCATTATCATCTTTGCCATGCGTATGATGGGAAAAAAGCAGCTGGGAGAACTGCAGCCGTCAGAACTGGTATCCACCATCCTCATTTCAAATCTTGCCTCTATTCCCATTGAATCCCCTGAGATTCCGTTGCTCAGCAGCCTGCTGCCGGTTCTGCTGATCGTGTGTGTGGAAATATTTTTATCCGCTTTATGTGCAAGGCATCACCGTCTGTCCACCCTCATCT
>JAUNTE010000175.1:388-4727 GCA_030538855.1 Oscillospiraceae bacterium | reverse complement strand
GTACCGAACTTTTTTATGTAGTGGGCGGGCGGGGGATGTTTCGTCTTGAAGATGAGACGTTTCCGCTGGAGGCGGATGACCTGCTGGTAGTCGGCCCCAATGTTGAGCATACCGAAATGGGCGTCGCCAACGACCCGCTGGAATACATTGTGCTGGGTATTGAAGGGCTGGAGTTTGTTTTTTCAGGCGAGGATACCCGCTGCGCCCGTCTGCCCTACCGCGAGTATCGGGGCGATACCCTGCTTTGCCTTGATTTGATGCTGCGTGAAATGGAGAAAAAAGCAGAGAGCCATGCCGACATATGCCAGCGCCTGTTAGAGATTTTGATCTTGCAGCTTATCCGTAACTCCAGCTGTGCAGTCACCCCTGCGGCCAGCCGCCGCTCCAGCCGTGAGTGCGCGGTGGTGAAGCGGTATATCGACCAGAACTATAGAGAAAATATCACGCTGGATATGCTGGCGCAGCTGACCCATATGAATAAATATTATCTGGTGCATGTGTTCAACCGCGAAAATGGAAAATCTCCCATCAGTTATCTGATCGACCGGCGCATCCGTGAAAGCATGCATCTGCTGGCGAACACAGATCATTCTCTTTCTGAGATTTCGCAGATGCTGGGCTTTTCCTCCCAGAGTTATTTTTCACAGAGCTTTAAAAAAAGCCAGGGCGTCACCCCAAATGAATACCGCCGCCGGCATAAGCACCAGACAAAAGGAGAAGAGGAAAATTTAAAAGAATAGCTTTACATCTTTATCTGGAACCATATATAATAAAAAATAGTCCTACAACGAAATAACGCTGCGGCTGCGGCTACAAGGTTTATTTTTGGTTGTTACGCGGGCGGGCGCCTACAAGCGCCCTGCTCCACAATAAAAAATAGCCACAGCGAAGCGGAGGCCGATTTTGGGCCAATCGCCCGGTTACCGCAGCAGCGGCGAGGGCGAGGCCGTAGAAATCAAATATTTTTTATTGCGCAGCAAAATAGCCGGAAACGAAAAACGCTGCGGCTGAGATAATAAAGATCATTTTTAACGCTGCCGGCGCGGGGCGCGCCCGTTGCCGCGATCACGCGGAATAAAAAGTTTATAAAAGCTATAAAGGCTGTGCCGCGGCGAACAAAGCGGCCAAGAGGTGTGAAACGTCATGGAATATGAAGCGCTTACCCTGTGTGAAGAACTGAAAATAGACAGCATCGTCACGATACACTATTTTGAGTTTTGCAGCGATTATGCCTATCACGGAGAAAAACATCCGTTTTGGGAACTTTTATATGTGGATAAGGGCGAGGTGGAGATCACTGCCGGCCCCCGTAAATTCAATTTAAAAAAAGGTGAGATCGTTTTTCATAAGCCGGATGAATTTCACAGCATCAAGGCCAATGGGGTAGTGGCGCCCAATCTGGTCATTTTCAGTTTTTACAGCCAAAGCGCCGCCATGCGCTTTTTTGAAGAACGGGTGATGACGGTAGGCGATACGGGCCGCGTGCTGATGGGCCGTATCGTCAACGAGGCGCAGGCCGCCTTTAAAACCCCGCTGAACGATATTGAGACCAAAAGGCTGGAGCGCGACCCCGACGCCCCCTTTGCCGCCGAGCAGATCGTCAAGCTCAGCCTTGAGAGCCTGCTGATCGAGCTGGTGCGTCAGGGCCCGGACGCGCCGCAGGCCCGGCCCACATCGCTTATCAAGGGCAAAAGCCAGCAGGAGTTTATCGACAAGGTATCAAAATATCTTGAGGCAAACGTGGATAAACGCCTGACCCTCAGCGATATCTGCCGGGACAATCTGGTTGGGCGCAGTTATCTGCAAAAGATCTTTCGTGAAAAAACAGGCGGCGGGGCAATGGAATATTTCGGCGTTTTAAAGGTGGAGGCCGCAAAGCAGATGATACGGGAGGGCAGCCACAATTTTACCGAGATCGCCGCGCTGCTCAGCTATAATTCCATCCATTATTTTTCAAGGCACTTTAAAAAGGTGACGGGGATGACGCCGTCTGAGTATGCCTCCTCGGTAAAGATACTCACCGCAAAAGGAAGAAAAAAGCCCTGACGCAACATAAATACAGGTAAAATATTGAATCGTCTATTCCTTTCATGGTGTAGGCGTGCTTACAATGGGGCTGGGCTTTCGGGAAAAAAGAAGGAGTGATGACAATGGCGATTTTAGTGAGCGGCGGCGCCGGTTATATCGGTAGCCATACCTGTGTAGAGCTTTTAAACGCGGGGTATGATATTGTAGTAGCGGATAATTTTTATAATTCCTGTCCCGAAGCAGTAAAAAGAGTAAAAGAGATCACCGGCAGGGATTTTCGCTTTGTTGAAGCGGACCTCACCGACGAGACGGCGGTGGACGCTTTGTTTGCCGGGAACCGGGACATTGAGGCCGTCATTCATTTTGCGGCGTATAAGGCCGTTGGCGAAAGCGTACAGAAACCCCTTGAATACTATACCAACAATTTGACAAGCACCCTGACGCTGCTGCGCTGTATGCGCAGATATGAGGTGAAAAATTTTGTGTTCTCCTCATCGGCCACGGTATACGGAGACCCGGCCTCAGTGCCTATCACGGAGGATTTCCCTCTCTCAACGACAAACCCCTACGGCACCACCAAGCTGATGATCGAAATGATTTTAAAAGACGTAGCCAAGGCGCAGCCCGATATGAACATTGCGCTTTTACGCTATTTCAACCCCATCGGCGCGCACAAAAGCGGCCGTATCGGAGAAGACCCCAACGGGATACCCAATAATCTGGTGCCTTATATCGCGCAGGTGGCGGTGGGTAAGCTGCAGTGCCTGTCGGTGTTCGGGGATGATTACCCCACCCCGGACGGCACCGGCGTACGGGATTATATCCATGTGGTGGATCTGGCGCGCGGGCATGTGGCGGCGCTGAAAAAGCTGAACGAGGGCTGCGGCCTTTTTGTCTGCAACCTGGGCACCGGGCACGGCTACAGTGTGCTGGACGTTGTCAAAGCATATGAAAAGGCCAGCGGACGGCCCATCCCATACAAGATCGTGCCGCGCCGCGCAGGGGATATTGCGGAGTGCTGGGCCGACACGAAAAAAGCAAAAGAATTTTTAGGCTGGCAGGCGGAATATGGTATAGAAGAGATGTGCGCCGATTCATGGCGCTGGCAGTCGCAGAATCCAGAGGGATACAAGAGCTGAAATCGATAAAAGGAGCCAGAGATTATGAACGAACCGGTACTGGTGGTAATGGCGGCGGGGATGGGCTCGCGTTACGGCGGCCTGAAGCAGATCGACCCCATGGGGAAAAACGGCGAAGTGATCATGGATTATTCTATCTATGACGCATTGAAAGCCGGGTTTAAAAAAGTGATCTTTATTATTAAGCGCGAGATCGAAGCGGATTTTCGCGCGGTGGTAGGAGACCGCATCGCAGAGGTGGCGCAGGTTTCGTATGCCTATCAGGAGGTGGACGATCTGCCGGCCGGGTATACCATGCCGGAAGGCCGTACCAAGCCCTGGGGCACCAGCCAGGCCATCCTCAGCACGCGCGATTTGATAGACGGCCCCTTTGCGGTGGTGAACGCCGACGATTATTACGGTCCGCACGCGTTTCAGGTGCTGTACGATTATTTGAGCACCCATCAGGATCAGCCCGGCTGTTATGAATACTGCATGGTGGGTTATCAGATCGAGAATACCCTGACGGAACACGGCACCGTTGCGCGGGGTGTTTGCGCCGTGGATGAAAATGGCTTTTTACAGAGTGTGACAGAGCGCACCAAGGTGGCCAAAGACGGCGCGGGCGCCAAATTTACCGAAGATGAAGGGGCCTCCTGGACGCATTTGGAGGCGGGTACCCCGGTCTCCATGAACCTTTGGGGTTTTCACCCCAGCATGATCCGCGAGATCGAGAAGAGGTTTCCGCTGTTTCTTGATAAAGCGCTTTCAGAAAATCCGCTCAAGGCCGAATTTTATCTGCCTACGGTGGTGAGCGAGCTTTTGCAGGAAAAGAAGGCGCGGGTGAAGGTGCTGCAAAGCCCCGATAAATGGTATGGCGTCACATATCAGGCCGACAAGCCGGTGGTGCAGGCGGCCATGGCAAAAAAACATACCGAGGGACAGTATCCTGAACCGCTGTGGAAGAAATAAGCTGCGTTATGTAAAGAAAAGCGGGCGGCCCGGCCGTCCGCACAGACAAAAAAGCCGGGCGTTGCGCCCGGCTTTGCTGTAGGAAGAATACAAAAGAAGGGATGATGAATATGCAACTGCTGGAACAGGGGATCTGCCTGGAAGAGGCGCTTTGCGCATGGGATTTTGGCGGCCAGGTGGCCGGGGCGCTGCGGTATGGAAAGGGACACATCAACGACACG
>JAUNTE010000175.1:0-378 GCA_030538855.1 Oscillospiraceae bacterium | reverse complement strand
CACGTTCTGCGTATATGTACAGACGCACCAGGGCGACGGCGCGCGCTATATCCTGCAGCGCATCAATACCGACGTTTTTAAAAAACCGGACGAGCTGATGGAGAATATCGTCGGGGTCACTGATTATCTGCGAAAAATCGTCATTGCAAATAAAGGAGACCCCGACCGTGAGACCATGACGGTGCTGCGCACCAAAGAGGGAAAATATTATTTTACCGACAGCAAGGGGAAAGCTTGGCGTGTCTACCCGTTTGTAGAGGGGACGCTGTGCCTGCAGACGGCGGAGACGCCCCAGCTGTTTCACGCGGCGGCCCGGGCGTTTTGGCGCTGTAAAACCCGTTTTTAACACTTTCCCTCCCAAAACAATAAATAGAAAAT
>JAUNTE010000008.1 GCA_030538855.1 Oscillospiraceae bacterium | reverse complement strand
CGGGCAGCGCGGTTTCGGGCAGGGCCAGCTGCAGCCTGTGCCCGCTTTGGCGGGCCAGCGGCGCCATACTCTCCTGCAGTTCTATCAAAAGCAGGTCGGTCTCCAGCGGTTCCAATTTCACCTGCCATGTTTTGGCGTCGCTGCCGGACAACACCAAAAGGTCGCTTACCAGCCGCGCCATACGGCCGCACTCGCGGTCAATGGTGGCGGCATAACCGGCCGCTTTCTCGGGCTGGGCCATGATCTCGCCTGAAAGGGCCCGTATTGAGGCAAGAGGGCTTTTCAGCTCATGGCTGGCAGCGGCCGTAAACTCCGCCTGACGAAGGTTGGCCTGCTGTACCGGGCGCAGTGCGCGGCCGCTGAGCCAATATCCGCAGCAAAACAGCAGCGCCACACCCAACGCCCCAAACCCGGCAAACCACAACCAAAACCCGCTCTCCCGCGGCAGCAGCCGCACCGTGGTAATACTGCGAAAACTGCTTTTTACCGTAAATACCGACACGTCGCACAGATATTTTTCGCCCGCATCGCCCTTCATCTCAAATTCCACGCTTTTGGGTATGGCCGGATTACGGGAAAGGACCACCCTGTTGTCGCTTTCAGCCGCGATCTCCCGCGCCCGCGCCAGCAGCTCTTCACGCGGGGTCTGCGTCAGATACGCCCCCTGAAAGCGCAGTTCATTGCCCGCGTCCTGTATGCCCAGCACCATCTGGTTGTCCTGTTCCTGCTGCTCCAGCCATGCCAGGCTGACGGCGTTTTCGCTCTGTAAAAACCGCTCCAGCTCGTCCATCAGCTCCCGGTGCGAGGTCTGCCACTGCGCCTCACGCGAGGCCTCGAGCAGCAGTACCGTCACCACCCCCAGCCCAAGCAGAACAATGCTGGATAAAACCGCCGACAAAAGCGCCAACCGCAGCCGCAGCTTTTTCAGCATGTGGGTTCCTCCAGCGCATACCCCACGCCCCATAGGGTGCGGATGGACAGACTACTGCCCACGATGCTGAGCCTGCGCCGGACAAGATGGATATAGTTATCCAAATTACCTTCCTCCACCTCGCCCTGCGGCCCCCATACCCGGTTGAACAGCGCGCCGCGGCCCAACGGTTGGCCGCCGTTTTGTAAAAACAGCGACAGCAGCCGGGTCTCTGTTTTTGAAAGATGACATTCTCCCTTTGGGCCATGCAGCAGGGCCGCGTTTTTATCCAGCGATAAATCGCCGAAGGTCAACACCTCTGAAAGCTCTACCGGGGCAGGGCGGCGGCCCAACGCCCGTACCCGGGCCAAAAGTTCTTCTGTCGCAAAGGGTTTGGCCAGGTAATCGTCCGCGCCCGCATCCAGCCCTTCCACCCGGTCGCCCACCCGGTCCATCGCGGTCAAAAGCAGCACCGGCGTCGCAACGCCCTTTTTTCTCGCCCGGCGCAGTATCGTCAGCCCGTCCAATTCGGGCAGCATCCGGTCCAACAACGCCACGTCGAAACCGCCCTCGTTCAGGTAATAGGCGCCTTCCACCCCGGTGGCTGCTTCCGTCACCTCGTACCCCTGCCGCTGCAGCGCCTGTCTTAACGTCTCGCGCAGCGTTTCATCATCCTCTACCAGTAGCACCCGCACGTCTCTTCTCCCCCTTTTCTCTGTTATAGTCTATTATAGTTATAAAAATCCTCTAAATTCAGGCGTTATCTGTAAAGTAAAATCACTTTTCATGCATACCTTGCTGCTTTCACAAAGGACGCTTTGTCATATTTTTCATTTTAGCGCCTTTTCGCCTGTTTTCAAATAAAAGTGTTCTTTTTTAAAGGGTTTTTAAAAGATTTTTTATTTATACTGATAAAAGGATACGTTTGACCTCAAACCGCTTTTTGATGCTGCCGCTTATATTTTATTCTTATTTTTTATGTCAGGAGGAATTTTTATGCGCCGTATGTTATGTACATTTCTCGCCGTCTGCCTGCTGATCTCTCTATGCGCCTGCGCCGCGCCCGAGGCCGAGGCCCCTGCCATAAAACCCGGGCGGTGGGTCGAAGAGAAGGTCGATCTCCCTATGCCTGAAAACGCGGCGAACTTTCGGCTTTTTTCTCACAACGGCGTATTGGACGCGGTATTTTATAACTACCGCACCGGCTTTAACGCCCTTAATGGGATGGACGGCGACGCCCCGACCCCGGCTTATGTGGTTGGCTGGAGCCGCAGCGAGGATATGGGTGAAACCTGGCAGCCTCAGGACATTTCTTTTTTGCAGGAGCCTTTAAAAAACTATCAAAACCCTTACTGCGATTTTCGGATAGGCGACAACGGGACCGTCTGGTTTTCTTTGCAGGAATATGTGCCTATCCAGGCAAGGCAAAGCAGATTTTACGGATTGTTTTCAACGCCGGATACCCTTACGCCAAAAGAAAAACAGGAACTGGTTTCTCTGCGCTATTACACTGTGCGTGATCGGCAGTCCATAGAGGTGTCTCTGCCGTTCTCGCCTTTGCCTATGGGTAATTATGTCGAGTTTATGTTTCTTAAAGACATGCCCGATTTTTTTCCGCTTGAGGACGGAAGCTGCCTGTTCTCTCAGGGCGGCACTTTTTCACATGTCGGGGCAGACGGCAGCCTGCTGGATTCTTTTGAGGTTATTGATGATAATAGAAATGACGCCGGCGATATTTTGCAGGTCTGCGGCGGCTTTGCCCTGGCTGAATTCGCTCATACCTCTGTCTGCCGGATCGATCTTTCCGACGGTTCTTTTGAGCCGCTGCCTTTTGTAAACGGGCTTACAGGCAGCCTTGCGTATGGTATTGATGAAAACGGAACCGCCTATACGCTTTCATATAACAATATTTCTCAGGTTGCAGCCGGCAGCACCCTGGTGGAAGAGCTCATTCCCGGTGAAAACTATTTTTTCAACAGCCCGAACAATACCTTCCGTCAAATCGTCTCCTGCGGGGGCGCGCTGTTCACCGTTGCAAATCAACAAAAGCTGCTGCGCTACCGGTACGACCCTGACGCCCTCCCCCCGACGAAAAAAACCGTCACGGTTTTCTCCATGCATGACGACCCGGTGGTGCACCAGACCATTGCCCAGCTTAGTCTGACAGACCCCGGGCTTTCGGTCAACTACCGCATCGGCGATGACGAGATCAGCGAAAACATGACCCTGCAGGATTATATCAAGCTGCTGAATACCGAACTGCTGGCCGGTACCGGCCCGGACGTCATGATACTGGATGGGCTGGGTGATCCCGCCTCTTATCTGGCAAGCGGCGTGTTTTATGATTTAAATGAGCTGATCGATACTAACGGCCTTTTCCCCAACCTGTTGGCCGCGGGTGAACACGCTGGCGGACTGTACGCCATTCCCGCCGGCGTCCATTTCTCCGCCCTCACCTCCATGTTCGGAGATATAGAGCGTCGAAAAACCAGCCTCACCCTTGAGGAAGCGGCGGTCGATATGGGAGAGCCCTTTCCGGTTTATCCAACCCTAACTTCTGTTTTGGCAGAAAGTGAAGAGCAGGCCGCCCGCAAAATATTTCAGAAAACTGCGCAGGGCAAAAGTCAGATCTATCTTCTCTCTCCTTCATTGGATGGAGAGTTCGAAGGGCTGTATCTGGCAGCTTTGCCCGAACTGGCCGGTAAAAACACAGATCCGGCCGCGCTTTCCAGCTTTTTAAACGCCGTCTCCTGGATGCGCCCCAAACAATCCGGTACCTCCTATAGTCTGCTGGAAACCAGTGTCGCGTGTACTTATAATGAAACGATGTTTAACCGCGCCGGGCTTACCGTTTTACCGTCTCTCAACGGCAAAAAAGCTTTTGTGCCACATACCCTGGCCGCTGTCCCTCAAAAAAAGACGCCCCCCGACAACGCTGTGGCCTTTTTAAACGCCATGCTGTCTGAGGACGTGCAGGCACAGAATTTCTATGGCCATTCTCTGTACGCAGTTGAAACCGCGGAGCTTTTTCAGAATCTTTCAAATGGTAAATGTGTACCCATACGCGAAAGCTGTTTGGCAGAATCACGCTTTGACCTTTATGGCTGCGGGCAAGACGCGCTTATGCATATGCATGATGCGGTCGCTCAATTAGATACGCCCGTACACCTTGATACTGCGCGTGCACAGCGCTTTTATGATATCACCTGTGACTATATCAATGAGAAGATCTCTCTGGATGAGGCGGTGGAGCAAATACTGAAATCGTATTCAACCGAAGATACCCTCTCGGCGCTGGAGCTGGAGAAATAATGGGCGCTTATCATCTTTCTGTTTTGACGCATAAAAAATCGATTGGCCTTCTCTCTAATGCCGCAATGCCGCAAACAACTTGGAGGGGTAGCTTTATCTCGTATACTTTATTTTGATAAGGAGGTCTTTTGATGAAGCGTCTTATTTGCCTGCTTCTGGCGTTCTGCCTTTTGTTTTCCCTCTCTGCCTGCGCCGCGCCTGAGCCTGAGGCCGACGCCCCCGCCCAAAAGCCCGGCCGCTGGGTAGAAGAGGAAGTCGACGTCCCCTTGCCGCCGGGGGCGCATAGTTTCAGCCTGCAGATACATGAAAAAACCTGGGACGCCGTCTACTACGACGCCTCAGATTTTATTACCGGATGGAGCCGCAGCCGGGATTGCGGCCAAAGCTGGGAAATGGTAGAAATGCCGTTTTGGAAAAATATAAAAGAGCTCTTTTTCTTTCCTTACTGCGATTTTAAAGTTAGTGAGGATGGCCTGCTTTGGTTTCTTATTTATGACTCCCTCCGAGAAGAAGTATGGCGCGCTGAAGACCTTCCTTCGCTTCAGCATTCTTTATTACAAGATTCAAAATTCACCTTGTTGGGCGGTGAAGACGCTTCATATATTGAAAAGACAGGTGATTTTTTTTGTTTTTTCGGATATTGGGACCCGGCTGACGCCGCACCGGTTCTTTTGCCGGCCGATCGTTTCTTTTTTCAATTTGACTCCTCGGCTCCCGGCGATTACACCAGAGACTTTTTCCCTTTAAACGATAAAACCTGTCTGATCGTTAACGGAAATGATAGCACCGATTATTTTAATGTAGTGGATACACAGGGACAAACCACCGATTCTTTTGAAATTTCCGCACCTCTAAAAAATAAATATACTCCTCATTCTTTTCTCAATGTATCCTCACAAGCGGCTCTGTTTCAAACCTCTGACGGCAGGGTCATCCTCTCTGACTTATCCGAAGGCGCGTCAAGTTTTTTGTCCTTTAAAAATGCGCAGTGCTTTGGCTTGTCCGCCGATCAAGGCGTTTACGGCATGTCCAATCAGTCGATAGAGTATATCGCGCCGGGAGGCACACTGGCTGAAGAACTTTTTACGGGAGAAAACTATTTTTTCAGAGGCGGCCAGAACCACATCAATATGATAATACCATCTGAGAACGATCTATTTTCCGTCATGAACAATTCCCGCCTGTTTCGATACCATTATGACGCCGAGGCCGTTCTGCCCCCGCCTGAAAGCATGAGCGTTTTTTCCATGCATGACAATCCGCTCGTCCGCCAGACAATCGCCCAGCTGCGGCTGAAACAGCCTGAACTTACCGTCGTTTATCGTATCGGAGACGAAGAGCTGGCAGGAGGCATGACAAAACAAGATTTGATAACTGCTTTAAATACCGAACTTTTAGTCGGCGAGGGCCCTGACGTTCTTATTTTAGACGATATAGGCTCTTTGGATTCTTATGTGGAAAGCGGCATATTTACGGACCTGACCGAGGTAATCGATCTTTCGGCTCTCTTTTCGCGTATTGTGGATACCGCCAGATATGAAAACGCCGTCTATGCGGTACCCGGCAGCGTTCTTGCCCCTATGGTCCTTTCTTTAGACCGCGATGTCGTCGCCGGAATGGACGGCGTTCCGCCGGAGGACCGTCTTGACCCAAACCAGCCCGACCGGTTCCCCTCTTATTCCACGCTGGAAGAACTGCTGCGTCTCAGCGAGATGCAGTCGGCCCGCACCGACGCTTATCAGCAGTTAAGCCTTGAAAAAGATTCTGAAATATATAAAATTCATCTACTGCCTTCCGTCCTTTCTCCTGAATGCTTTGAAGTTCTTTATACGGCCGCTCTGCCGGATTTTGAAGATCCCGCCGAAGCGCCGCAGGCTATCCAGGCTTTTTTGAAGGCGGTCTCATGGATGGATGGCTCTCGCCCGTTGGGGGGACAAATAAATCTTTTAGACCCGGTCCTCACGAAGATAATCGGTCATCTGTCCAACCTGCGTCAGCTGGGGCCTCTTCCTTCTCTCAGCGGTAAAAAAGCTTTCTTGCCGCGTACCATTGCCGCTATCCCTATAAAAACAGCTTCAAAAGACAACGCGATAGAATTTATCCGTACTATGCTGTCTGAACCTGTGCAGTTTACAGTCTATTCTTCCCCTGCTTTTTCCAACCCATTTAATATGCAGCGTATGCGGGGCTTTTTTCGTTTATCAGCGGATGATATGTTTACTCTGTATCCAACCGACAACGGTTTTTATTCCTCTGCATATCAGGAGGGGGGGCTTCCTGTCCGAAAAAGTTGTTTAGAGAACACAGCCTACGCACATTATGGTGCGGATAAGGACGCTTTTTCAAAATTATATGATATTGTGGAGAGCCTTGATTCGCCTGTCTTTCCAGACCCCGCACGCGCCCAAACTTTTTATGAAATAACCTGCAGCTATCTAAACGGCAGTCTTTCGCTGGACGAGGCGGCAAACACCATTATGAAGGCCTATTCCCGTGAGGATACCCTCTCAGCGCTGGAGCGGGAGAAATAACCCGCGCTTATCATCTTTCTATTTTGACGCATAAAAGATTGGTTGGCCTTCCCCCTGATGCTACAATACCGGCACTGTTTTTCGGATTTTCTCAGTACCTGAAATTTTCATGCTGAAAAGGAGATTTTTTGATGAAGCGTCTTATGTGCCTGATTATGGCGTTCTGCCTTTTATTTTCCCTCTCTGCCTGCGCCGCGTCTGAGCCTGAGGCCCCCGCCCAAAAGCCCGGCCGCTGGATAGAGGAGGAAATTGACATCCCCATCCCTGAAAACGCCGGACGATGGGAATTTTTCAGCCATGACGACGATGATACGCTGGATGTGGTTTTTTATAACGACGCAGACGTTGTCATCGGCTGGGTGCGCACCCAGGACGGCTGTGAGACCTGGCAGACAATGGATATCTCGTTTCTTGACGAGCCCATGCGCGCCTTTTCCAACCCTGCCTGCCAACTGTGCATCGGCCAAAATAACCAGGTGTGGTTTTCGCTTTCTGAGCAGACCTCCTCTGATGAAACCATTTTATTCAGAGCGGTGAGCGACTGGTACAAAACCTCCTCTGAAGAAGAGGCATCCAGTCAGGAGGAGATCTTTTATTACTATCTGCAGGACGGAGAGGCCGTTTCTGTCCCCATCTCTTCTAATGATTTGGGGGATGACCCCAATCGCAACAGCATGAACCACCCCTTTTATCCTTTGGCGAACGGAGACTGCCTGTTTGACAATTGCTGGGTAAAAAGTGAAGGGCGTGAGATCTGGCGTATCGACCCGTCAGGCCGGCAGGTGGATTCTTATACCGTCCAGGAAGAGGGGCTTGCTTATCCATATTTGGCCACCATGTTCACTGCGGGCAGCGTATCTGGTGGCCGTATAGTTGCCGATGGGATAGGCGCCACCTTCATCGTGGATCTCAATGACGGCTATACGCAGGAAATCTCTGCACAATCCCTTCCTCCCCGCCCCAATATAACCGGCCTCAGTGAAGATGGATCGCTATATGCCATTTCCTCGCAGTCGATCCAGCAGCTTAAACCCGGCAGCACCCTTGTTGAAGAGCTTTTATCCGGGCAGGATTATTTCTTCGGCGGCAATACCAACCACTTTTCCGCCGTATTCCCCATGGGAAATTATATATACACCGTCATCAATGAGGGGCGTCTTTTCCGGTATCATTACGATGAAAACGCCGTTCTCGAAAACCAGGGCAGCCTCACCGTCTTTTCTATGCATGACGACACAGCCGTGCGCCAAACCATTGCCGAACTGCGTCTGACACATCCCGGCCTCACCGTTCAGTACCGTATCGGCGACGAAGAGATGGAGGGCGGCCTCACCAAAGACGACCTTATCAAAAGCCTGAACACCGAGCTTTTGGCCGGCACCGGGCCGGACGTGCTGATACTGGACGATATGGCCCCCTTGGATTCCTACCTCGAAAGCGGTGTTTTTACCGATCTCACCGACCTGATCGATACCAGCGGACTATATGAGAACCTCCTTGGCTGCGGCCAATATCAGGGCAGGCAATACGCCATCCCCGCGGGCTTTGGCTTCCCGGCCCTTTTATCGTATTATGACGATATGGAAAACCGTTTAGACGGCGTCGCCCCCAGTGAGACGCCGCCCCGACTCTCCAGTGAGCCCCTTCCCTCTTACACCACCCTCACCTCTTTGCTGACAGACAGCCGCGAGCAGTTTGAAAAAGATATTTCTCAGAAAATGGGCGATGCGGGCAGGACGAGACAAATATATCTTCTCAGCAATTATTGGGGCTACAGCCGCGACGCGCTTTATTTTGCCGCCCTGCCTGACCTTACCGCCCCCGACGGCGGCCGGAAATATATAAAAGAATTCCTTGAAGCGATTTCATGGATGCACCCGGCCTCGGACGACCAGATCCTGAGCCATAACCCGTATAGTATGCTTGCGGCTGAATACCTGCGTGGTTTTCCCTTTGGGAGTTACCAAAAAGCCGAGCCGCTCCCCTCCCTCACCGGCAAAAAAGCTTACTGCCCCTATTCCATCGCGGCGATCCCCGTGAAAAAGACCTCTTCAGAAAACGCCGTGATTTTTTTGAACACCATGCTGTCTGAACCGGTACAGTCACAGCTGCTCAGTATTTCGGTATATGGGTACCATACCGCTGATTCCGCCGTTTCCTATATCCCCCTGCGGGAGAGCGCTTTAAAAAACCACCATTTCTCTAATGTGCCCTCCTTTGTATCCTCGGCCCTGCTGCCTGCCGTTAAGCAATTGGATACCCCTGTTATCCTAAACGCCAGCCGCGCAGAAGCTTTTAACAAAATCGTCATCGATTATCTGCAGGGCGTGTTGTCGCTGGACGAGGCGGCAGACGCCATTCTGGAGGATTCTTCACGGGAGGACACCCTCTCGGCGCTGGAACGGGAGAAATAACGCGCGCTCATTATTTTTTTACTTTGGCGCATACCGGGGCTGTTGACCAAACCGCCCCTTAAAAAGCTTCAGTGTTTATTCAGCATACTTTACAAAAATCTTCGGGAATACATCCAGTATTCCCTGCGATTTTTGTTTCATCTGCCCAAAAATGTTTTTGTTTCCTACGAAGCTTGGTTTGTCAACAGACCCATACCAAATCGATCGTTCTCCTTCCTGATGCCGCAATACCGGCAACAGCTTGCGTTTTGGTTTTGCGCCATATCCTTCATTTTTATCTTGATAAGGAGGTTACTGATGAAACGTTTTTTATGCCTGTTTCTTGTGTTCTGCCTTTCCCTTTCTCTGGCCGCCTGCGCCGCGTCTGAGCCTGAAGCCCCCGCCCAAAAGCCCGGCCGCTGGATCGAAGAAGAGATCGACGTACCCATGCCGCAGGGGGCGAAAAGCTATTCGCTTTTTGGTTATAACGATACGCTGGAAGCCGTCTTTTACGATGATGCCCATCTTGTGGCAGGCTGGAGCCGCAGCGAAGATTTCGGCGAAAGCTGGCAGCCTCTTGACATCTCGTTCTTCGACGAGCTCCTCCTTGATTTTTCTGATCCTTACTGCGATTTTCGGGTAGGCGAAAACGGAGTGGCGTGGTTCCACCTGCGGGAGAAAACCACAAATGAGAAAATTTCCTCCTATCTGAGAAATCTCACTTATATGGGCTATGATGGTGAGGCCTTATCGGCGCAGACATCAGAATTTGGTGATGAGCTTCTTGACTACCACGGCCCATTCAACTTTTATTATGTAGAAAACGGCGAGGCTTTTTTGGTTCCGTTTTCTCTTGCTCCCAGAGATGTTTACGGATATTATATCTTTTTTCACCCGCTGGCGGACGGCAGTTGTCTTTTTCGCTTTCCGGGTGCCACCATTAAAAAAGTTGATCGGGAAGGAACCATCACCCGCCTTTTTGAAGTGAACGACTATAGCCCTTTTTACTTTTTCCAGCAGGTATACGGAGATTTAGCTCTCTGTTCACAGTCTATCGTCGATCTTTCAACCGGAGAACAGACCGAGCTGCCGTTTTCATCTTTTTCCGACGGCTGCTGCGGGCTGGCGCCTGACGGTTCTGTCTATTCTATTTCCAATGAAAAAATACAAAAGGTGGCGCCGGGCAGCACACTGGCAGAAGAGCTTGCTTCAGGAAAAGATTATTTTTTTGGCTCTCCCGGCAACCATTTTCGCGCCTTACTGCCGATTGGAAATTATCTTTTTGCACAAAATGGAGACTCTTCATCTTTATTGCGTTACTACTATGATCCTGAGGCGCTGCCATTACAAACGGAGGAGATCACCGTTTTTTCTATGCACGACACCGCAGCCGTACGCCAGACGATCTCCCAGCTGCGCCTCACGCAGCCCGGCCTCTCGGTCAATTACCGTATTGGTGACAACGAGATCAGCGACAGTATGACAAAAGACGATTTTATCAAAAGTTTGAATACCGAGCTTTTGGCCGGCGTTGGCCCGGATGTGCTGATATTAGACGATCTGGCCACGCTGAACTCCTATCTGGAAAGCGGCGTATTTGTAGATTTGACCGATCTTGTAGATGTGGACGGCCTCTTTCCAAATCTAATTGAAACCGGCCGGTATAATGGCGGCCTCTACGCCGTCCCCGCCGGCATAATTTTCCCTGCGGTCATGTCTTGTTTTTCAGATGTTGAGCGCCTTTTGGACGGTGTCGAGCCCGAAGAAATCCTCACAAGCTTCTCTGACGGGCCCTTTCCCTATTCCTCCATTTCCGGTCTTTTAGAAAAAAGCCGTGAGCAGGCGCAGAGAAATATCCGCCAAAGGCTGGGTACAGAAGGGCGGTTAAAGCAAATATATTTGCTGAACCCAACTTTGCAGTATAATATCGACGCGCTTTATTGCGCCGCACTGCCTGAATTATCCGGCGCGGATACCGACCCTGAAATAATCAGATCCTTTTTACAGTCCATGTCGTGGATGGACCCCACGACCGATTATCGGGAGTTTTCCCATAACCCTTATGAGCTGGCGGAAGTTGAACTGGTAGGTATGTCTTCCTTTTCTTCGCTAAACTATCAGCAAGTTTCACCGCTTTCCTCTTTTAGCGGCAAAAACATGTTTTTGCCGCGCTGTGTGGCCGCGATCCCGCAAAAATCACAGTTGAATGAAAATGCAGTTGCCTTTATCAATGCAATGCTTTCTCCGCAGGTACAGTCACAATTGACGTCTATTTGGGACAATATTGAAGTAGGTGGTATGGAACCGTTCAGCTATCTGCTCACTAATGCGGGCACTTGCCTTCCGGTTCGCGAAAGCTGTATCCCCGTGCAGAATTATTTGGGAGATACGCACTCCCCCAATACTTTAAAAGCCGCTATACTGCAATTGGATACTCCTCTTTTTTTAAACCTTGAGCGCGCCACACAGTTTGTAGAGATCACCCGCGCTTATTTAAACAACGATTTGACCTTAGACGAGGCTACCGATCAAATCATGGCCTCTTACACCCGTGAGGATACCCTCTCGGCGCTGGAGCACAAAAAATAAAACTTTTTATATCTTTTTTTGGTGATAAAAGCCTTTTTCCGGCATTTTTCTGTACGGCTTTTCTCCATGACGGTCTTACGCTTTCTATCCTATGGCTTATACCGCGCCGTTCTGGCTTTACTGCTTTTAATATACAGGCCAATTTGTTTGACAGCGCTTTCGTTTTCGCGTTACAATAGCAGCAAACAGATAAAAGGCGGTGCGGTATGAATTGGTTTTACGCAGAATTTCTCGACGGCCTTTCGGTCTATACCCTGCTGTGGTATTTTATTCTATACTCGGTGCTGGGTTGGCTGGCCGAGGTAGCCTACTGCACCCTTGGCACCGGAAAGCTTGTGAACCGGGGCTTTCTCAACGGGCCTGTATGTCCGGTATACGGCTTTGGGATGACACTGCTGCTGCTTTCTCTGCATCCGGTGATGGGGTCTGTGCCGCTTGTCTTTCTTGGCTCCGCGCTGCTGGCCAGCGCGGTTGAATGGATCGCGGGCTGGCTGTTGGAAAAGCTTTTTCATACCCGTTTATGGAACTACAGCGATAAGCCCTTCAATCTGGGCGGTTATATCTGCCTGCTTTATTCCTGCATGTGGGGGCTGGGCGGCCTTTTCATGCTCCGCCTGATCCATCCCGGCATTGCCTGGCTCATCGCCCTGCCCGGGCGTACAGTGGGCACGGTACTTCTCCTTCTGGCGCTGGCCGCCCTTTTTGCGGACGTTTTGGTCACGGTCCTCTCCATGCTGAAATTAGGGCGGACACTTACCGACCTTGAAAAAGCCTCTGCCCTGCTGCGTGCGGGCAGCGACGCTGTCAGCGGGCAGATGGGCGAGGCCCTGCTCTCGCTGCGCAAAAAATACGGGAAGGACTTTGACCAGGCCAAACGCAAACTGGCAAAAGCCGAAGCCGCACTCAGCCAAAAGCAGGCGCTTGACCGGCAAAAGCTTTCTGAACTTCGTGAACGGCTGATGACGCGCGCTGAGAAAAAAAGCCGCCGTCTGGAAAAAGCCTTTCCCCAGACAAGGCATCTTTTACACGGAGACCTTTGGGACGAACTGAAAGACAAAAGACGCAAATAACGACGGCTGCCCGATGAACCGGCCTCAAAAAGCAAAAAATACGATCATGTAGCCAAAAGGGCTTGCCGTCTGTAAGCGGCAGGCCCTTTCGCTTTGCTTTGCTGGGGTGGCCGTCACAGGCGTCAGGGGCCCTCCGCCCCATTGCCTCCTTGCACCATTTGCCCGCCTAATGTTTGCCGCGGCAGGCGCGCTTTTCAGCGGGCCAAAATTTTTACGACGGCGCGTGATTTGAAGTATTCGCTGTCATAAAGCAATATCCGGCTGAAAATCCGCGTTCCCATAGGGCACGCGGATTACAATTGAGAATGCTGTAGCACGCGCGGACTGAACTAAGCGACAATTTTTACAGTGAGGAAATAGCCGCCGTGCCCCCATAAGGCGCGTGGATTGAAATATGCGCCACATAGGGTTAATGTCTGTCATACCGGCCGCGCCCCACACGGGGCGCGTGGATTGAAATGATTGCGCCGCGGCTATCTGCTTATTAAGCCTATCCAGGTCGTGCCCCCATAGGGCACGCGGATTGAAATGCACCTGTAGAAAAAGAGGCATCTGTTTACGGTCAACCACGTCCCGTATGGGCGCGTGGGTAAAAATCCTGCATACTGCGGTTGTTTCGGGCGGCTGCCAAAACGCCCTCCCCGGCTGCACGCCTTTCCACGGCAGGCCGTTTTCAGTGCTGTTTTGCCGCCTGTTTTATTTTTCACGCGGGATGTCTGCAGCAGCATCTGGCATTTGCGCAGATGCCTGCTGTGACCTTTGCCGCCCCCTGGTCCCCTGCCGCGGCGCAGGGCGCCGCTGCCGGCCTCATGGCACGCAGGCAAGGCGCCGGGTAGGGCGGCAGCCTTGGCCAAATCTTTTCTTCTCTGTTTTTACGCTGGATTTCACCCTTGGCGCAGGCTGCAAACCGTCTTTTTTGCCGGGCCGGGCGGCAGCGCGCCATTTCTATCCTCCGTCCCGTCTTTTTGACACAGGCCTTTTTTGAAAAAGCGCTTGACATTTTTCTCGCGCAATACTATACTAAACATAGTATATAACGCATAGTATCGCAGGAAAGGAGCGTCCCTATATGGACACGCAGCGCAAAAAAGGGCTTTTGGATGTCTGCGTCCTTGCTGTTTTACAGCGTGGGCCTTCGTATGGATATAAAATCATGAATGATCTTGCCGCCTGTGTGAAGATCTCTGAATCCACGTTATACCCTATCCTGAAAAGGCTTGAGACAAACGGCTGCGTCACCACACACACCGAGCTGTATCAGGGCCGCACCCGTAAATATTTTACGCTCACCGGCCCCGGCCGGGAAAAAATCGCTGATTTTTTACAGGAGTGGGATGAGATCAAACGCATTTATACGTTTATTGAGGAGGAGAGCAAATGAACCGCGAAACCTTTTTAGCCGCTTTGTGCGGCTGTCTTTCTGCTTTGAATGAGGCTGAACGCGCCCAGGTCGTCTCTTATTATGAAGAGCTGATCGACGACGCCGTTGAAAACGGCGGCAGTGAAGAGGAGGTCCTCTCTTCTTTTGACGCGCCCGAAGCGATTGCCCGGCAAATTTTGAAAGAGTACGGAAACACTGCCCCCACCCCTGGCCCTGACGGCCCTAATTGCTATAAACCCCTGGCCCCTGGCCATGCCGTTCATGTTGAGGCGCACAATATCCGGGTGGTCGTCCGGGCGGCGGCGATCTCTGTCCCCCGTATCCTTTTCACCCCTTACCGCAGCGACATCGTCACCACCGAAGAACGGGACGGCGTCTTCTATTTCTACCACCGCAGCAAAATATTCAGCTGGTCATGGTTAGACCTGCTGCGCGGCCCTCATGAGATCGTGGTGGAGCTGCCGCACGATTTTGCCGGAGAACTTTTCATCAAAACCTCCAATGCCGCCGTCCGGGCCGAGGGCCTCTCTAAACTGGCCGAAGGCAGCTTCACTAGCCAAAACGGCAAAGTGCTGCTTGAGAATATCACCTGCCGCAAACTTTTCGCCCGCAGCGGCAACGCCGGCATTGTGCTTACAAACGTGACGGGAGACACTGTTTCAGCCGTCACCAGCAACGCGCGTATCACCGCCACAGCCTGCTCTATCGGCCAAAGCTGCTCTCTCACCACCAGCAACGCGGCCCTGCGGCTTGAGGATATCAGTTGTCCCTGTCTCTCGCTGAAAACCAGCAATGCCGCCGTCACCGGCACCGTAGTGGGGGATGTGCGCGATTACGCCATCCGCAGCCATACCTCCAACGCCTCCAATAACCTGCCGCCTGAATTTGTCTTTCCTGAGCAGACGCGTTCCCTCACCGTGAAAACCTCCAACGCCCGTATCAACCTGCAGTTCATCCCCTCGCCGGGCGCCCCCACTTTATAAATATGCCCACAGGCTATGACTGGCCATGCCCCCGACAAAGCCCGGCAGCTGCAAGCGTCTCCATGCTTTAAAAGCGCCTTTTGGCCGTGGGGCAAGCCTGTTCCCGCCCTGCGGCCAATCGGTATATCCCGCTGCATACGCTGCGCGTTTTCTTCTTTTTCATGACGCATCTGTTTCTGCGCTTCGGCCTCGTTATATCCCAGCGCATCCATTACCGCTTTATTTTTCCGCGCTGCCGTCTGTACGCCGCTGTTATCTCTATTTGCGGTGCACTATACTGCCGCAGCCGCTTTGCGTATCGCCCCCTGTCGTTTTGGGTATACTGCGGCTGTTGCTAAAGCCGCCCCTTGAAAAGCTTGGGCGTTTCATTCCAGCATATTTCACAAAAATCCTGCGGTTTTTCTTGTATCTGCCGAAAACGCTCTTGTTTTCTACAAAGTTTGGTTTGTCAACAGCCCATATCGGCCCACATAAAACGGTTGATTTTTCTGTTCGTTTAAGATATCCTGTTTAAGGAAGCTAACCCAAGGTGCGTTTCGGACGTCGGGCTCCGGGCAGTTTGCTGCATGCGGGCTCTTGGTATGCTTCCTTTTTCTTGTATAAAACTATTGATATTTTCATTTGTTTGAGATATGTTATTATCGGAAGCTAACCCAACTGCGTTTTCGGACGTGTTCCCAGGGGCGCCTCGTCGCATCTGAGCGCTTGGTATGCTTCCTTTTTTTGTGCCCTTTTTTATGCAGGCGGATGTACTTGCCGGTCTCTTCACCTTTGGATACCACAGGGCCTTCGCTGCCAAATCGCTTCCATCTATCTTTTTCTCATAATAAAGCGCCCTGTATGGCCGCCGCTTTTATCTTGTCTGCCCTGCGGCGCCTGGCCGGCGGGAAAAACGGCCTCTTTTTTGTATACAGCCACGTTTTTGCTTTTTTATACCCGGCTTACTCTGCCCGGCAGTCTCTCTCTTTATTCCATTTTCTTTTGACCCCGCCTCTCTCAAAACAGCGTTTTTTTGCAAAGCTTGCTTGACATATTTTGCAAAGCAAGCTATACTAAACACGCAAAGCAGACTTTGCAAAGAGGGTGAAAAGATGAAAACCAATATCCCGGCGCTGCGGCAGCAGCGCCGTATCAGCCAGCAGCAGCTGGCTGACGCGGTGGGTGTAACACGGCAGACCATCACCAGTATTGAAACCGGCAAATATACCGCCAGCCTGCCGCTGGCCTATCATATCGCGCGTTATTTCTCACTGCCCATTGAAGAGGTTTTTATTTTTTCAGATCAGGAGGATTAGCATATGGATTTGGAAACCTACAGAAAAAAACTGCATGTCCGCATACGGGCCGCCGGTATTTTCATCCTTGTCTCTTTAACCGCGCCCTCTATCGTTTTGATACGGCTTTTCTCCGAAAGCGCTGAAGGCAGCCATTATGCCGGATTTATATCCGGCGCCCTCTGTGGGCTGTCTCTGGTTTTGGTGTCTTTGATCTTTCGGTGGAGAAAAGCGCTGCAGGACGACGCGGCGTGCAAACAGATGTATTTAAAAGAATATGACGAGCGCGAGATCGCGCTGTGGCAAAAGGCGGGACAATCCTCTTTTTTGTTTGAGGTGTACGGCCTGCTGCTGGCCGGGCTCATCGCCGGCTATTTCAGCCTGCCCGTCTGCTTCGCCCTGATAGGTGCCAGCTTTTTTGTGGCTCTGCTGCGCAAAGGCTTTCGCCTTTATTATAAAAAACATATGTGAGGAATGATCGTATGGAGCATTGTCTTTCCATGGGGGAGGTTTTTATCTCTTTTGGAGACAGACCCGCCCTGCAGGGTCTCTCGTTCGATGTACAGGAGGGGGAGATCTTTGGTTTTCTCGGCCCAAGCGGGGCGGGAAAAACCACCACCATCAAGCTGCTGACAAAACAGCTGCGAGCCGCCAGCGGCGAAATCGAAGTGCTGGGCCGAGACATCGGCGCCCTCAGCATGGCCGATTTTGACCAGATCGGCGTACTGACTGATTCCAGCGGCCTGTATGAACGGCTGTCGGTATGGGAAAACTTGGCGCTGTTTGCCGATTTAAAGGGTCTGCCCTCTTCTCAGGTAGAAGATGCGCTTAAAGCAGTCGGCCTCAGCGATGAGAAAAAGAAAAAGGCGAAAGCCCTCTCCCGCGGCATGAAGCAGCGTCTGATGCTGGCCCGGGCGGTGCTGCACAAACCCAAACTGCTGTTTCTTGACGAGCCCACCGCCGCGCTTGACCCCGCCACCACCGCTTCCATCCATAAGCTGCTGTTCTCGCTCAACCGTGAGGGGACGACGATTTTTCTCACCACCCACGACATGATGGAGGCCGATAAGCTGTGCGGTCGGGTGGCCTTTCTGGATAAAGGCCGTATTGTCGAGCTGGGCCAGCCCGCCTCTCTCAAGCTGAAATACGCCCATGACCAGGTGGATATCCTGACAGCGGACGGCCAGACCCACAGCTGCAAAAAAAGCGCCGCCTCCATCAAGGCCTGTCTCGACGGCCTCTCCTGTGGGGTAAGCGCCATCCACTCTAAAGAACCGACGCTGGAGGATATCTTCCTCAGCCTTACGGGGAGGGAACTGTCATGAGTATGCGACACTTTGGGACGCTGTTCCGTAAAGATTTGAAGGATTATCTGCAAAATAAAAATTCTCTTTTGATGATGCTGCTTCCGTTATTTTTTGCGCTGCTGTACTCGGTTATTTTTTCAGACGGGCCTGAGGCCATGCCGCCCATGTATCTTTTGAGCATGACGGTCTCTATGAGTTTGTGTCTTCTGCCCACTGCCACCCTCTCTATGTCCATTGCTGAAGAACGTGAAAAAAACACCCTGCGCACCCTGGTGCTGTCCGGCGTGACGGCGGTGGAATTTCTTTTGAGCAAGGCGCTGGCGTGCCTCGTCATGCTCACCGTGGTGGATACCCTGATCTTTGCCGTGGTGGGCGCGCCATGGGGCTTTTTCCCCGCCTTTTTGCTTGTCACAACGCTGGCCGGGCTCTGCCTTGAGTTTTTGGGCGGCGTCATCGGCCTTGTCTCGCGCGATCAAATGTCTACCGGGACGATCTCAGCACCGCTGATGCTGCTGCTCATGATCCCCTCTATGCTGGCCAACGTCAACGCCGTACTGGCGGCCATCGCCCGTTTCTCCCCCGTTTACGCCGCGCTGCAGCTCTTTGGCCTGTCTTCGCAGAACGCCATGTTCAGCGCAGACGCGCTTTGGTACTTCGGGGTTTTACTGGTGTGGACGCTTCTTTCTCTGGCGGCGTTTTGGCTGGTGTATAAAAAGCGCGGTACAGACAATTGACCCGGCCTGTTTTTAACCAGCCAAAAGTCTCTTTTACAAAGGGCAGCGCGCCATCATAAAAAAACAGCCGGGAATAAATGACGCCGCGGCTGAGGTTACAAAGTTTACTTTTTGTTGTTCCGCGGCGCGCGCTTAAAAAAGCGCGCTGCCGCACGATAAAAAGCGCCGCAAAATTTTTGGCTTTCGGCCTGCAAACAGAAAAGCCCCATGTGACGCATGGGGCTTTTTGCGCGCCCTTTTACGCAACAGCAAGATAAATATGATATAACAAAGGCGCCTTGCCAATACCGTCCGCAATGAAAAATCCACTTGCCATATACCAAAGCGGCTGGCTTTTGCCGGCTGGCGCCGCCTGGCTTTTCATCATGACGAGGATGCTGATGGCCTGCGGCTTCATTATGCAAAAAGTTTTTTCCCAGGGCATAACGGTACGCCGGTATATATCAGCGCTCCCGCGCCCGGCCCAACGCAAACTTGCCGGGGACGTCCGCATTATACCCCATTATAAATAGCTGACGCATTCAGTAGCCACATATCCCTTACCGTACATTACAGGCCCCGGGCTGGCCGCATAAAAAAGTGTATAAACCCAAAAACGGCATGGCCTCTATCGGGTCATGCCGTTTTTAAACTGCCGTTATCCTCGTTTAACCGCTGTCTCTTGCACGTTTTTTCAACTTTAAGTAATATTTATGCTAATTTCTACAATTCACCATTTACTTTTGCCGGCGCGCCCTCTTTCTCTCTCTCACGCAGCAGCGCCGAAAGCTTGCTGCGTATATGGGCCAGATCCAGCGGTTTTGCCATATGGCCGTCCATCCCCGCCTCTTTCGCCAGCTGCACATCTTCCGCAAACGCATCGGCCGTCATAGCGACGATCAACACCTCTCCCGCGTCTTGGCGCTTCAGGGCGCGGATATGGCGGGTAGCGGTATAGCCGTCCATTACCGGCATCTGTACATCCATTAAAATCACATCATACCAGCGCTGGGGCGACGCTTTAAATTTTGCCACCGCCTCTTCACCGTTGCAGGCGTATTCTACCTGCGCGCCCAAGCTTCCCAGCAGCTCGGCGGCCACCTCGCGGTTCAGCTCGTTATCCTCTGCCAGCAGCAGGCGCCTGCCCTGAAACGGCTGTTTTTCCTCAAATTCTTCTCCCTGCTCTTCGGGTGAAAGGCCAAGTACATGCCGCTGCAGCGCCCGGCACAGCGTGGACGCGAAAAGCGGTTTCGAGATAAAACCGTCCACGCCCACCCGTCGGGCCTCGTCTTCAATATCGCTCCAATCGTAGGCCGAGACAATGAGGATCGGCAGTTTATCGCCGTTTTGGCTGCGGATATTGAGCGCCGTCTCCGGGCCGTCCATATCCGGCATCCTCCAATCTAAAAACACCGCGTCATAGGGTTCTTTCCGCTTGGCGGCCGCGGCGATCATCTCAAGGCCCTGCGCCCCGGTCACCGCATAATCCACATACACTCCCAGCTCTTCTAATGATTCCTGCATACTCTCGCAGGCGTCCACGTCGTCGTCCACAACGATCACCCGCATCGGAGGCAAAGAGAGCTGTTCCACCGGTCTTTCCTCTATCATCAGCGGCAGCGTGACGGTAAAGGTGGTGCCCGCCCCCGGCGCGCTCTCCACCTCGATCTCTCCACCCAACAGATCCACCAGTTTTTTTGTGATAGCCATACCCAGGCCGCTGCCCTCGGTGCGGTCTACCCGGCTGTCCTGTTCACGCGAAAACGCCTCGAACAGATGCTGCAAAAAGGCAGGGCTCATCCCTTTTCCGTTATCGGTAAAGCGAAAACGGAACACACCGTCCCCGCCGGTCTCCTCCAGCTCTTCTACACAAACCGAGACGCGCCCCTCTACCGGAGTAAATTTAGAGGCGTTTGAAAGGATATTGATAAAGATCTGCTGCAGGCGCAGACGGTCTGACCAGAGATGCTCATGCCGTACCCCGTGCAGCCGGATGGAAAACTGCTGTTTTTTGGCTTTCAGCCCGGGCTGCATAATAGCCACGACGTTATTCAAAATATCCGGCAGCGAGATGGAATCGTTGTTGATGGTCAGCTTTCCGCTCTCGATACGGCTCATATCCAGCACGTCGTTGATAAGCCCCAGCAGATGCCTGCTTGAGAGCGATATTTTTTTAAGACAGTCCTCCACCTTGCCAACATCCTGCAGGTGCGTCTGGGCGATGTCGGTCATCCCGATAATGGCGTTCATCGGCGTGCGGATGTCATGGGACATATGCGACAAAAAATCAGATTTTGCGCGGCTTGCATATTCTGCGGCCTCCAACGCGCTCTTCAGCTCCTCGGCCTGTTTTTCCAGCGCCTCCTGCATCTGGCGCAGTTCGGTCTCATCCGTGACGTCGATATACACCACCAGATAGACGGGGCAGCCACCCTGCCAATCGATACAGGTCGCGCTGATCTTCATCCAGGCGCTGCCGCCCTGCCGGTTCTGCAGCTGCATCATAAACTGGGCCGGCTTACCCGCCAGCAGCTTTTCGCGCCATGCTTCCAAAACCGCCGCGTTCCGGCGGATATTGCGGCTAAAAAGGCTGTCTTCGGCATTCTTCCAGCAGTCTTCCCCAAAAAACTCTATAAACTGTTCATTCGCGTCCAGCAGGGTAAGCGACAGATCCGGGCCGACACGGTATTTCCCCACAAAACCCGGCAGATGATTGTAGGTGACCGTCTGCTCCGTCTGCATCCGCATAATGTCGCTCACGTCCGACATGGTAGTATAAGACACCTGACAGCCGTCAATATACTCATCGGTAAAACTGCCTGCCATGCGCACCCAGATATAGCTGCCGTCCTTCCGTCTCATACGGGATAAAATATTATAGCCCTTTTTCCCCTCAGACAACGCTTTGAGGACAGTCGTGCCGATCTTGTTCCACTCCTCCTGATCGTTCAGGTAAAACAGATCCGGCCTGTTATGATAGATGCTTTCATACTCCTCCTTGGGGTAGCCGATCGTCTCATAATAAAAATCATTCGCCCATACCAGCGTAAAATGCTCGTCCAGCAAATGCTTGCTGACGCTGACGTGCAGCATACTCATCAGCGTCGTATATTCGTATCCTTTTTCAGGATTTTCAACAGTCATAGCGCGCCTCTCTTTTTGACAAAGCTTTTCTGTGTTTCATCTTATACGTTTTGGCTTTCAGTTTTAACAACTTTATTGTAAGATATCCATGCGCAAAAAACAAGTATAAAGCAATATATTCCCTTCACTTTTTTATGCTATAATAGTTTCAGTATCGATCAGCGGAGGGCGCATATGAAAGGCAACCAACCTCTATACCGGTTTCTTTACGATTCTCTGGTCTCTCAAATTGAAAAAGGCGTTTTGCGCCAAGGCGACAGCCTGCCTTCTCAGCAGGCCCTTTGCGGGCAGTATAACGTGGGCATTACCACGGTGCGGTATACGCTGCGCCTGTTGGAACAAAACGGCTATATCGTGGTCTCTCCGCGCAGGCGGCCCGTCGTTTTGGCCGGCAGACAGGGGCAGGCTGGCCTGCCGCGTCTATTGGCTGAAAAAGAGATGGTGCTGGACGTCTATCAAAGCCTTTATTTTTTAATGCCCGCGCTTGAAACCAGCGCAGCCCAAAACTTTAACGACGTCTCGGCGTTAAAAGGCGCTGCCCGGGCTGTCGCCTGGCATAAAAGCACGCCCCCGGCCAGAGGGCGCGCGATCCTTTTTTTCTATAAACTGATCGACGTCTACCAAAACCAGCTGCTGATTGATTTTTTATCTGATTCTGAGCATTTCACCCATATCCCTTATGAGTCTTTTCACCGTCTGAACCCCTCGGTGGTATATACGCCCCAAATGCTGGGAGAATACCTGCTCTCTATTGCAGATATGATCGAAATAAAAAATTTTTCGGTCGTTCATCATAAATTTCAAAAGCTTTACGATATTACCTTTGCCTGGATGAAAACTTATCTTCACGAGTTAGAGGCGCAGTACCCCGGCGTAAAGGACGTACCGTCCCCGCCTTTTACCCCTAAAAAGCGGCTTTGCCTCTATACCTCGGTGGCGTGTGACCTATACCGCCGCCTAAAAAAAGGAGAGTTCAGCGAAACGCGCTATCTGCCCTCGCTGGCCGGGCTGCAAAAAGAATATCATATCTCGGCTTTTTCGGCCCGGCAGGCGCTGGGGCTATTGAACGACGTGGGCGTTGTATATACCCATGACAAAAAAGGTACGGCCCCTGCGGCGCCGGGCATGGGGCCTTTTCCGCTTCGTATCGATACAAAAACCGTTTTTGAAAATCTGATCTTATTTTTAGACACCCTGCAAATCCTTGCCTTGACCACCGGCTTTTTTGTAAAGGAGGCGGTGCAGGCGCTCTCTGACGAGGAGGCCGGGCAGCTGGCGCTGCGCTGGCAGGCGTTAGAAGACCGGGCTTGCGCCGATTCTCTTTTTACAGCCCTGTGGGACTTTTTAAAGGAACACCTCTCCGGCGTCTATCTGAAGGCTTCTTTTCGCCAATTAGAGGAATGCCTGCTCTGGGGCGGGTATCTCAGCCGTCTCTCTCAGGACGGACGGCGCGTTTCGCCCGCAGTCTCAAAACGGTATCTGCATACACTCTGCGGCGCGCTGCGGCAAAAAGACGCCCCTGCGTTTGCCCGGGCCGCTTCCTCCTTTTTCTGTCTCGTCTATAACGCCGCAAGAGACCGCGTTCTCTCCTGCGGGGCCAAGGCCGGGCGGCTGCCCCTTCCTTTAAAAGAGGAATATCTCTGCTTTTAAGCCTGCCGCCTTTATCAAACTCTTTTCCGCCCGCGCGCTGCCGGGCCATCTCTTTTCAAAGATGGCAAGGGGCTGTTTCGGCCTTGGCCGTTTGCGCGGCAAACGGTTTTATCCCTATTGTTTTCTCCCGTCCCTATCCGCCGGGTTTGCCCCGGCCGCTTTTCGCCCTGTCCGCCGCGCTGAAAACGTTTTTCCGCATCCGACGCAAGTTTTTATGCCGCCCGGTTTTTCACAGCAAAAATAAAAGCGGCATAACAGGGCGGCAATACAAAAATAGCGCCCTGGCGGGGGCGCTTTCTTCTGTATGGGGCCATCAAAGCCGCCTGCCGGTCACAAGGTAAGGGGTGCTC
>JAUNTE010000007.1 GCA_030538855.1 Oscillospiraceae bacterium | reverse complement strand
GGAATACTACTCCATAAATTGGGCAGGTGTAAGGCATTGTTTTTGTAATACATATCTGCGCAGTAATCATTTTCGGTTTCCATTAAGTATGTATTTTGCAGACCAAGCGGACGGAAGACATACTTTTTGAAAGCGGCGTGTAAACTGCTTGCTTCCAACTGTTCTATAATCTTCCCCAACATCTCGAAATTCAAATAGGAATAGTGTGCTTTGCCCGATGTCCCCGGAGCAAATTTCTTTTTGTTGTCCTTTGCAATCCTTATATATTCCTCGAAGCTCACTTGAAAATCTTCATGCCGCATTCTTTTATTCAGTTTATTATTTTCAGCAGCAAAAACATCTGGAAACCCCGTGTTTTGAAATAAAAGATTTCCAACCGTTAATTCGTCCGAATAATCTTTCCCTTTATAGATATGGATTCCGCCTAAAATCTCTTGCCCAAAAAACTTACCGAGCTTGTCGTTTAACGACAGCTTACCCTGCTCAATTAAATTGATAATGCAGGTTGTTGTAAAGAGCTTAGTGATGCTTGCTATGTTCATAATGGAATCAAGCGTTCTTCCGCCATACCCCTTGCTCCATATAAAATCACCGTCTATATTCTCCACATGGATTGTACATTCATGAATCATAGATGATTTCGTTGTAGTATCAAATAAATTATTTAGTTTTTCGCAAAAAATCTGCGTGTTACTGTTATCCATAAGCATTGTCCTTTCTTACAATAAATTCTGTTTGAAATTTTCAAACCATTGAATCTCAAACTTGATCTTATCAATTGACAAATTGAGCATTGCCAACTGGAAAAAAGCAATTTCTTGTACATCTGTAACGCTTTGTATTTCAGCAGCGCCTTTTTCTTTGAGTATTGATAGGGAATCCTCATCAAAATCGGGTTGGATTTCGGCAGCCGATTTTATCTGTTCAAGGCGAATAAGTTCTTTCTGCAACGCAGAGACATATGCTGCAACAAGTTCCAATCGCTTACTCTTTGAGGTAAAACCCATAAAGAAAAATTTACTCAACTCCATGTTCTTTTCTTTGTAAAGCATAGGCTCTGAAATAGCGGAGAGGAAGTATTCCCTGCCCTCGTGCGTGATTTCATAGACTTTTTTATTTACGCTGTTTTCAACATACTCAGTGAAGCAAATCATATTTTTGCTCAGTAATTTTTTTACCGCCGCCTGCATACTTCCAATACTGCTGCTGCTGATATTGCCAAAGTTTTTTTCGATAACTTTCTTCATCTCGTAGATCGTGCAATTCTGAATCATGAGAAGCCCTAAGATAATAATATCCATTTTACTATTTCCCCTCCTTCATACTAATAGTATCATATCTATTAGTGTTCGTCAATGCCGCTGAGAAGAAAGGGCCTGTTACCAAATGTGCGCCTATGTCTTTTTATTGCTTTTTCAGCCGTTTGCTCTTGCGTCTCACATGGTAATAAAACGGTGCCATGGGCATCTGGGCGGCCGACAGCGGTATTTCCTGCTTGTGGTTTGGCCGCAGGGTTTGGATCACCTGCGCTTTTTGTGCGCTCGTCGCTCATCTTCCACAACCAAGGTTTGCAAGTTTTTCAGGTGCGTATTCTCCGCGCGAAGCCGCTGCACTTTCATAAGCAACCCTTTCTTTGCATGTTAAGCCAGCTTTGCCATTCCGTTTGGCGTTTCTGCCGCTCCATCTCTGATTCATTTAGCAGATATATTTCAGAACCCACCTGTATAGAAAGATAATGCGTATTCTGAATACGAAACTGTTTTATCAGCGTGTTGTTTGGGGCAAAAAGCTTATGAATGATAGATATTCGTCAAATGCCTGCAAAACAAATACCAATAAATTGTTTTTCTCAACACTTGAAAAAACGTATATGCTTTTTACATATTGTAAAGGATGCCTTTGAAATCGTAAATGTAGTAAGTAAGCGTTGGCATTTTAGCTCGGAGATATGGTTTGGGCAAGCCGTATTCGTATAAAGACGTAAAACATCTTCTTGGGTTTTAAAGTGTTTATAAAAAGTTTTACGGTTAAGTTCAGCTTTTGTTGTAATTTCTTTTATCGTAATATTATTAAACGCTTTTTTATCCAACAGGGAAGCAGCATGTGCGTTCTTTCCAATATCAGCTGTTTTTTAGCTATTGAAAGCAGATGACCGGCAGCCTGAAAACGATTGACGCTTGCGGCTGGGGTATATAAGGCCTGCTTTTACTGCCGCACTTCAGAATTTTGAGAGCGAAGCTTTGCGGTAAAAAAGAGAAGAGACGCTGTTCTAAAATACGGACAAGGCGGGTATACTGAAAGAAAACACCACCGCCCGGCGCCGCAGGCGCAGGCTGTGTTTGCGGGAGGCTTTACATGAGAGCGGTTCGCAGGCTGGGGCGGACGCTGTATCTGTTGAGCGCGCTGCTGATTTTAGGCGCTGTATGGACGGCAAAGGCGGAACCGCTTGCCCACAGCGCCCCCGGCTACCCAAAGACGGACATCACGCCGGTACTGGAACAAAAGGTTTTTACACAGAGTGACTATACGCTTTTATACCGGCAGACGGGCCTGGGGCAGGCTGCGGTAGACAGCCTTTGCGAAAGAGGAGAGGCGCGGCGGCTCCTTTTTTTTCAGCGGCAGTTTTTTGCCCCGGCCCAGTGGGACTGTATGCCCGGAAGCCCGGTCACCAGCCAGGAGGTGCTGCGGCAGGCAGCCGAATTTGGGCCGCTGGAAGAGGGCGACATTTTGCTGACGCCTTGTTCGCACTGCGGGGGCTGGCGTAACGGACACGCCGCGCTGGTGCTGGATGCGGAAAAGGGCCTGACGCTGGAAGCGGTAGTGCTGGGCAAAAACTCAGAGGTGCGCAGCCTGGAGAGCTGGAAAAGCCGCCCGGCTTTTATTGTGCTGCGGTTAAAAGATACGCCGGCGGAAAAGCGCAGAGAGATCGCGCTGGCGGCGCGTGACCAGCTGTGCGGCCTGCCCTATGACCTGCTGGCGGGTATTTTTGACGGCGGACAAAAAACAGCCGGGGGTACGCAGTGCGCCCATTTGGTGTGGCAGGCGTTTATGGCGTTTGGGTACGATCTGGACAGCGACGGGGGGCTGGTCGTCACCCCCAGCGACCTTGCGCACAGCCCGCTGCTGGAGGTGGTACAAATCTACGGTATTGAGGCAGGCAAACGCTGGCCCACCGACGCCGGGCCTTAGATATCTCAATAAAAAGCGCCTTTAAAACCGGCTTTTATGGCCGATTTTAAAGGCGCTTTTTTTGTATGAGGCTATTTTGCAGCGGCCCTATGAGGCCGTTTTTCAGCAGTTGGGCCGTAGCTTAAAAGCTTAGTGCCTTGGATGGTTGCGCACCTGCAAAATGGCTTTGATGATGGCGGAGGAGACCTCAGGCCCGTTATATTTAAGCAAAAGCTCATCCAGCTCCTCCTGCCGGGCGACGACGTAATGCGGTTTCAGAAGATTCAGCGCAAAGGCCGCGACATCTTTTTTGCATTTGTCGCATTGACAGCAGCGGAATTTGGAGAAAGCGGCTTCTAATTTATCTGAGACCAGATATTCAGACAGGTTTACCACCAGCGCGGGCGCCTGCTGGGGCAGCTTGACGCCGTTTTGGTCAAAAAGGACGGCCGGGGTGGGGGTGGCCGTCTCCTGCGCAAGCAGCGCGGCGCTGTCGGGTTCGTCCGCCTCTAAGGGCGCGCCCGAGGGAGAGGAGACGGCGTGCCGCTGCAGGCTGGAGGGCATGATCTTGCCGTACATGATGTCCTTATTGATCTCTTTTCTGCTTTTTGGCATAACAGCTTATACTCCTCGCATAATCAATTCTTCCGCCAAAGCAAGGTAATCAAGCACGGCTTTGCACTTGGGGGCGTACTGTACATAATCCCGCTGTGCGGCCTGAGCCTCAGATACGGCTACGCTGCTGTGGATAAAGGTGTTTAGAAGGGGGATCTCCAGATCGGCGGCGATCATCGCCGCCGTCTGCCGTATCTCGTTGGAGAGACGGGTGCGGGGGTTGAATTTTGTAAGAAAAATACCCGCGACATAAAGCTGGGGGTTGCAGCTGTCCCGCACACGTTCAAAAGTTTCAAAAAACTGGGCGAAACCCTGTAAGCTGAAAATGTCCGACAACATGGGCACCAGCACACAATCGGCCGCGGTGAAAGAGTTGACTGTCAGGATGCCCAGAGCGGGAGGAGAATCGATGATGATATAATCATAACGGTCCCGCAGGGTGTTTAAAGCGTCCCGCAGCAAAAATTCACGCCCCTCGCCCGGAAAATCAAGGTCAAGGCCTGAGAGAAGCTCATTAGAGGCGATGATATCGGTAGAACTGGTTTGCTGAATGGCAAACTGGGGTTTTACTTCACCTTTCAGCATGTCGTACACGGTGGCGTGTACCCGGGTCTCGGCACCCATACTGAAGGAGAGGTTGTTCTGCGGGTCCATATCCACCGCCAATACGCGGCGGCCCTTGTTTTTAAAAGCTGCGGCAAGCGCACCGGCGGTAGTTGTTTTGCCGACCCCGCCTTTTTCGTTTGCAACGCAGATGATTTTGCCCATGAAACAAATGCTCCTTTTCTATCTTGCGCCTTCACGGTTTCTAGAGGCTTTTAGAGGCTATATATAGTATTATATCGGTTCAGCCGGGGCTTGACAATGTCTTAATGGAATTTTGGAGAAATTTTCTGAGAAAGGCCTATTAAGTTTTTGCGAAAAGGGGCGATATATATTGATGAGGAATATCAGAACAGGTGGATTGGCAGAAAAGAACGGCCTGCCGGCGGATATCCGCCAGAAACGGAGTGAGTGATATGACGATGAAATTATCAGGGTTCAACGGCGTTGCGCCCCGCGGCTCAGGCCCGGTTGCACCTTCTGTAGAGAATAACCCGAAAAATAACCGGCCCGGTTTGGCGCGCGCTGAAAAGAGAGATACCGTTTTCATCAGTCAGGAGGGCAGCCAGCAAAGCGAGGCCGCCCGCATGGCCAAGACGCTGGCGGGCGAGATCGCCGGGGCCGACAACAGTGAAAAAGTGGCGCGGCTGCGGGCCAGCGTTGGGAACGGCACCTATCAGGTGGCCTCTTCAGAAGTGGCCAAAGCGATTTTAGACGGTGTGTTTGCCTGAAATAAAAAAGAGAAGACGAGACAGAGAGGGTGCATCGATTGAACCAGAAACAGACCGAACTGTGCGGGCTGATGCGGGAATACGCCGATTTTTTAGAGACGGTCATGACCCAGGAGCAGGAGAAGCTGACCGCGCTGCTGAAGGCCGACCCTGAACAGCTGGAACGCGCCCTTGCAAAACAGCAGGCATCACAAAAGCAGCTGGAGAACCTGGAAAAGGGCAGAACGCGGCTGATGTGTGAAAACGAAGCCGGAGATAAGACGCTGGCCGAGTTTATTGAAACGCTGCCCGCCGAAGAGCGCCGCGGGATGCATACGGTGCTGAAGCGGCTGCGCGATACGGCAAGTGAGATCAGATTTCTCAACGCGAAGGCATTGGGCATTGTACAGATGAATTTGAAAAGTATCTCTTTGGAAGAAGAGCTGGCCGGTGAAGAGACCGGATATACGCAGGACAGAAAGCACAGCGAGACAGAGAAGACGAACGCGGCGCTTTTCAGCGCGAAAGTATAAAATACAGAAAAAAGTACAAGGACGGGGGAAAAGCCGATGCGACCAACATTTTTAGGCTTTGAAACAGCGAAAAGAGGCCTCAATGTCAGCCAGAAAGGGCTGGACATCGTGGGGCATAACATGATGAATACCTCAACCGAAGGATATACCCGCCAAAGGGTGGACACCTATGCCATAGGGGCCAGCAACTACGGCACCCGGTACGGAAACAGCCGTACCCAGCTAGCCGGGCAGGGCGTTGACATGAGCGGAGTGTCTCAGGTGAGGGATTCTTTTTTGGATAAACGCTTCCGCGAAGAGTACGGCGACGTGGGATACTATCAGACCACCAGCAATATCATGGCGGATATCGAAGCCGCGCTCAGTGAATTCAACTTGAACCCGGACGTGGATAACCCCAACGGCACCGGCCTGAAAAACGCGCTGAAAGAGATTTCAAGCGCGTTGGGAAGCTTTTCATCTGAAGGCGACAGCAAGACGCACGCGAGAATTTTGAGAACCACTTTTCAAAATATTTCTCAGCTGCTGCAGCAGATGGACCAAAAGCTGGATAACGTGGCGGAACAGTCGAAGTTCGACTTTGAAGTTTCAGTAGAGGACGCCAACGGCATTTTGCAGAAGATAGCCTCGCTGAATGCCAGCATTGCCAAGGATATGGTGGCGACCAAAGCCTCGAACGGAGAATATTACGGCCCGAACGAGCTTTTGGATGAACGCAATAAGCTGCTTGACCAGCTTGCCGCTTACGGCGACATGAAGGTGGAGGCCCAGCCGGACGGCACCGTGAAGGTGGATATGAACGGGCACAACGTGGTGGACGGCGAAAAGTACGATATGATGAACGTGAACCGCAACACCAACGGCACCGTGTCTTTGACATGGCAGAGCAGCGGCAAAAACGTGGATCTTACCACCGGGTCGTTCAAAGCGTATCTTGACCAGATCAATGGACGGGGCGTCAACGCGCACCTTACCAATGAGGTGACGACCAACGGCATAAGATATTATAAAGATAAACTGAACGCCTTTGCCAATACCCTGGTGCAGGTGGCCAACAATATCATCCCCGTTACCCGCGTGGGCGCGAACGGCAAGCCTGAGATCGTCAGGGGGCAATACCGCACCCTGCTGCAGGCCAACGGCACTACGACGGATGCTGCCGGAAACACGGTGCCGACCACCAACGTACCCGTTACGGCGGCCAACATCAGCGTCAGCGACGAATGGATGGACAGCGCCGATTATGTGGTGTTTGAAGATGGCTCAATGAACAGCGAATACCTCAATAAATTGAAAGTGGCCCTCAGCACGGATACCCATGTTTTCCGCGCCACCGGCGAGATAGGCGACGGCATTTACAGCGGCACCTTCTCAGATTTTGTAGAGGATTACGTGGTGGGCCAGGCGGCGGATAAAAACTTCAGCGATAACCGTCTCAGTGTCACTACCCAGATCGCCGGTGATATTTTGGATCAGCGGGACGAGGTGTCGGGGGTAAACCAGGACGAAGAGATCGTCAATATGCTGAATTACAAGAAAGCTTATCAGGCTGCTTCACGGCTGATGACCACATTGGATGAAGCGCTGGATATTTTGATCAACAGCACCGGCCGTGTCGGGCTTTAAATTTTAAATTGACGACAAGAGAAGGGAGCGTTTGAGATGAGAGTGACGAATAATATGATCACCCGCAACTATCTCAAAAGCCTGAACAGTAATTTGACAAGTATGCAGACCTCGATGCAGCGCATCAACTCGGGGCGCAGGTTTACCCGCATCTCTGAAAACCTTTCAGACGGCGCGCGGGCGCTGAAGGTGCGCGATCAGCTTTCTGACTGTAATGAGCAGAAGGCGTTGATCAGAGACGCGCAGGGGTGGACGAAAACGGCGGATACGCATTTGAGTTCTATCAACGATCTGGTTGTCAAAGTGAACAGCGAGCTGGCCATCAAAGCGAAAAGCGGTCGTTCGGACGAAGAACGTCAAGTCATCGGCAAACAGATGGGCGAACTGAAGGATCAGATGGTTCAGATATTGAACAGCAAATATGCGGGCCGCAATATGTTCGGCAGTTCCAATAACAACGGCAACCCTTTCACGGTGAACGCCGACGGCGATTTGGTGTACAACGGCGTAGCGGTAAAGGATATTACCAAAAACGCGGACGGAGAATATGTGGACGCAGCCGGGAATCCCGTGCCGGGTGAAGAGGCCCTTTTTGTGGATATGGGCCTTGGCATGACGTTTGTGAACGGAAAAATAGACGAGCGGACAGCCTATAAATATTCTTTCAGCGGGCTGGATATCGTGGGCTGCGGCACCCAGACCATCACCTATAAAGACGGCACCACCGAAACGGTGCCCGGAGACCTGTTCGGCATGATCCAGGAGATGGAAAAAATGCTGACGGGCGAAGAACCTTATAATGATGAAAAAATGGGCCTGATGATCGATAAGACCGAGGCCGGAAGAAAAAATTTGATGCTGACGACCACGGATCTGGGCAACCGGGAAAATTATCTGGAGGGAGCCGCCGACCGTCTGGAAGCGACCATCGAAAACCTGACGACCATCCGCTCAAATTTAGAGGGGACGGACGACCCCAGCGAGATCACCAAGCTGAACATGTACCGTTACAGCTGGCTGGCGACCCTGCAGATGGGCAGTAATATCCTGCCGCAGTCTTTACTGGATTATTTGAGATAAGGACGATAATTCTGAACAAGGGAGGGAGATATCATGCAGTTGATCCGAATTATCAACGTGCCCATTGAGTACAAGATGGAAATTGAGCACGCGCGTCTGGAAATGAAGCAGGCAGGCGAAGTGCAGGCCGATATTTCCCAAAAACAGGGCCAGTTTCATATGAAGAGCCGCAATATCCAGATGCGCATGGACAGCAGCGAGATGCGGGCGAGCCTGGGGCTGAAGGATATACAGCGGTTTGCGGCGGACAATGCGGCAAAGGGCACCCAAAATGTGCAGGAGACGACCGGCGCTATCATGAGCGACGTCTCAAAGTTTGGAGACCCGGGCATGAGCGTCAAAGACATTATGGCAAGCAAGCTGATGGACCCCACGCCGCAGGTGGCGATGACCTTTTTGCCTACCGTCGGCCCGGCTATCACCTGGCAGCCCCCTGATCTGCAGCTGGATTATGAACCCGGCACCGTCACCTTTGACTGGAAGCTTCTGCAGAATACCATGGAGTATATCCCCGGCAAATTTCATCTTGAGATTCTGCAGTATCCCGATGTACAGATCGAATATCTGGGAGGGCCGAATTATGTTCCGCCCTCCGCGTCGCCGGATTACGCAGAGACGGAGAAATAAGAAAAGGCTGCTTTTTTCAAAAAGCGGCCTTTTTCTGTTTTGTAATAAACGTCCCGGGGAGGCCGGGAATACAGAGATTTTGCCCCATACAGACAAAAGCGCGGGCGCGGCGGGCGGGCTTTCAGCGCCGCCGGCGAAAAATTTTCACAGATAGCCTCAAAGCGCGGTTTGTGATAACAATACCCCGCAACCGAACAACGCTGCGGTCAAGATATAAAGCTTTTACGCGGAGGGGCGAAGCCTTCAGCTTTCTTGCTTTGCAGTAAAAGTTCCGGCGGGAACGTTTTAAAAGTTTGCCTTGGTTTTGGTTTGGTTTAAAAAATAACCGCAGCAAAGCGGCGGCTGTGTTTTTGGTTACTTGTCCGGCTGGCGCAGCAGCAGTGGGGGCAAGACTATGGAAATCAGTTGTTTTATTGCTGCGTCATAAAATAACCGCAGCAAAGCGGCGGCTGTGTCTTTTGGCCATTTGTCCGGCTGGCGCAGTAGCAGTGGGGCGAGACCATGGAGATCAATTGTTTTATTGCGCAGCAATAAAATAGCCGCAGCAAAGCGGCGGCTGTGTTTTTGGTTACTTGTCCGGCTGGCGCAGCAGCAGTGGGGGCAAGACTATGGAGATCAGTTGTTTTTGTTGCGCAGCGATAAAACAAGATCGTAAAAGATTCATGTTACTGTATGGCGTACAGGCCGGGAGCGTGTTACAATAAGAAAAAACAGCCCCGTCCCCTGCGGGCGGGAAAGAACGGAGAGGACGTCATGAAGCTGAAAACGCGCGATTTCGGGGAGATAGAACTTGCCGAAGAGGAACTGTTTACTTTTACACAGCCGCTGTTTGGGTTTGAAGACTATAAAACTTTTGCGCTTTTATTTGACGACGAATTAGGGGACGAGCTGGTATTTTTGCAGAGCGCGCAGGAGCCGGGGCTTCGTTTCATCCTGAGCGACCCCGCCGCGGTAAAGCCCTCTTATCATCCCCCGCTGCCGGAAAATGCTGAGGCCCTTTTGGGGAAAGGAGAATACTGCTGGTGGCTGGTGACGGTGGTGGCGCCTGATTTTAAAGAATCGACCGTCAACCTGCGCAGCCCGATTTTGTTTAACCCGGTTACCAGAAAAGCGGCGCAGATTTTATTAGAGGACGACCTGCCGGTGCGCAGCAAGATGTTTGAAGAGGAGGGACAATGATATGTTGGTTTTGTCCCGAAAAGCCGGAGAATCCATTTTAGTGGGCGGCATTGAGATCAAAGTGACTGAGATTGGAAAAGATAAGGTGAAATTGGGGATAGAAGCCCCGAAAGACTGCCGCATTCTGCGGAAAGAATTGACCGAGATCATAGCCGAAAACCGGCAGGCTGCCCAGACGGATCTGCCGTCGGAAGGGCTGCGCAGCTTGCTGCACCGGCTGAAATAAAGCTGTGAGCGGGCCTGCTGTGCTTGTGTCCACGTCGTAAAGATGGTAAAAAACAGCGTCCCCGTCTGATCAGGGACAGCTTTTTCAAAAAGAAACCGGCTGTTTTTTGCTGTAGGCGGGTAAAATGCCCAAACAGCGCCGCCCTGCGCCAAGCGGGCGTTGAAAGCGGCTGAAAAAAAGAAAAAGAGAAAAGCCCAAGCGTATATCCATTGCCAGAGGACGCGGGAAGCGACAAAACGGCGCGCCCCGCCGTCGCCGTGCGGTGATTTGCGGCCGGTGTAAAGACGCAAAAAAAGCGCCGCGGGCAACCCGCGGCAAAAAGCCGTATGTGCGTCAAGAACACAGAGAAAAAACAGGGCTGTGAGAAGGCGTTTGCCCTGCCGCCTGAAGGGCTTTTGCCTTTCAGCGGCAGTTCACCCGCGCGGTGAGAAAGCGCCCGGTGAAAAAAGTGTGTCTAGACAGAAAACGGCCAAGGATAAAGCCGAACGTGCGGGCCGCTGGAATAATAAAGCCGGTGAGCGGCTGTGCCGCAGGGTAAAGACGGCTGCAAAAACAGCCCGGCAGGCCGGGCCCCTGCTGAGCGCAGGCGGCCATCGCCGGCAAAGCGGAGGCTTCTAATATCGCCCTGAGGCCTTAGTACCGGCAGGCGCCGCGGGGGCGTACTGAAAAATTTTTCGCCCATTTGCCCACACTGCCTTTCTCAAAGGCTATAAACGGGCAGGCATTGTTTTGAACGTAAACTTTTTACCGCTGAGGGCCGGCCTGCGGCACGTTTATCCCATGGCTTTGAAGTGAAAGAGATGGTACAAGATACTTTCACGGCAGAGTCGATGGTTTTTCCCTGCTGTAAAAACAGGGTGCGGCAAGGTCAAAGCCGGCCCTGTGTCTCGGCGTAAGAGGTGAGGGAGCGGCGGCTTTCTTCGGGCATGGAAAGCACTGTACAGAGATGACAGGTGACCCCGGCGGAGAGCGCGATCTGCCTTTCTATGCGGGCCATGACCCCGGTGAGGCGAAGCGGGCCGTCACTTTGCAGGGTGACGGTGCTGCCCACGGCAAAAGAGCCAAGGCAGCTGAATTTCACCGTGTCCAGCGAGACCGCATACAAGAGGGAAGCGACGGCCCCCGCCGAACCGTCCAGCGGCGTGGCCTCGGCCGCCATCGTCTCGTTTACGGTGAGCATGGGCGGGTTCTCTGTCTCTTCGGCGTTTTGCACCCCTACCAGACGCAGAAGCCCTTTTGAAGAGAGATAGACCTCGCCGTCGAAGCAATGCGTCTCCTGGCCGTCAGCCACCCTGACGACCCGGGCTTTATCACCCATTTTCATCAGAGGGACAAATTCACCAAAAAAATCGACGCTTTTTTGCTGCGGATCGGCCCGGCCGTATCCATATTCCAGCAGTTGACCGGCCTGTGTTTTTAAGATGGCTTTAAAATAAGGCGACGCCATAGGCACGGCTCCTTTTCATATATTAGCTTTATGATAATCTATTTTTATGGCGTTGAAAAGAGAAACGAGGGGATAAAATGGAAAAACTTTTACAGGCGCTGGATATTTTGCAGCGGGAAGAAGAACAGTTCCGCCGGTTTTACGCGGTTACGTCTGAAATGCTCATCTGCCCGGAGGAAGAGCTGAACGTCCACATGGAGGAACGAAGCCGCCTGCAAAAAAAGATTGAGGCGCTGGAGAAAAAGAAGAAGGCGCTGCGCAGCGCAGACAAAGAGCTGGACGCGGCCCTTTCAGGCGGGGGCCTCTCAGCGGCAAATGAAGAGATCTGTGTGCAGGCGAGAAAGCTGCAGGGCACCCTTTATCAAATCAGCCGTCTCGAGCAGCAGGTGATCGGCCGCCTGGAAAAGGAACGAAACATATTGGAAAAAAAGATCAGGGAAAACAATCAGGGCCCTGCGGCGAAAGCCTCGCGCTTTTTGGTGGGAGAGCCCGGCCCGGCCGGACGCGGCGGCCGAATCGGAAAAGCCTGAAAATTTTGTGAAAAGCCGCCCGGCAGAAGAAAAAGTTCTGCCGGGCGGCTTGATTTTTATGAAAAGCTGTCGATAGATATAATAAGAGAAAATACCGTTCAAAATGCCGCGGTTTATGCCGCGCCGTAAATAGGAGGACACTACAATGAACGTCAGTTCCAGTTCTTCATCTTCTTATATAGACAAAGCCAGCAGCAACAAGGGCATTTCCGGTATGTCCGGCCTTGATACCGAAAGCCTTGTAGAAAAGATGCTGTCCGGCACCCAGGCAAAAATCGATAAGCAGAACGCTTTGAAACAGCAGACGACCTGGAAGCAGGAATTATACCGGGACGTCATCCGCCAGATCAACGCGTTTCAGGAGAAGTATTTCAGCGTGACCTCCGGCACCAGCTTTTTGATGGGGGATATGTTCACCGCCATGAAGACCATCTGTTCTTCATCGGCTTTTTCGGTGACGGCTTCGTCCAACGCGGTGCCGGGCGATTTTAAAATGGACGTGGCCCAGCTGGCCACGCGCACGACGCTGGTATCCGACAAAGTCAGCCGCGGCCTTGATCTTGAGCTGGACGCCTCGGCCGCCCCGCGGGACGAAAACGGCCAGATCAGCCTGGATGTGACGCTGAACGGCCAGACAAAGACCTTGAAGCTGGACGGCGCGGACAACGACGCGTTGGCGGCCAGCCTGCAAAGGCAGCTGGACAAAGCCTTTGGCACCGGCGCGGTAAGAACGACCTATGCGAACGGCAAAGTGTCGCTGGACACCAGCAGCGAGGGCCAGACACTAACTCTGTCAGGGGCGGGCATCAAGGCGTTTGGCGGCACCACCAGCCTGTCGAACAAGATATCACGCGATATGAAGCTCAGTGATATGCGCTTTAACGGCACGGCTTTGCAGGGCGATAGATTTACCTTCACCATCAACGATACCGAGATCTCGGTGACCAGCGATATGACACTGCAGGATGTGATGGAGACCATCAACAATTCCGACGCAGGCGTTCAGTTGTCGTACAATGATTTGAACGACACCTTCCAGCTGCAGAACAAAGAGACGGGCAAGGGCTTTGGCATTGAGATGAGCCAGAGCGAAGGCAACCTGCTGAGCGCCATGTTCGGCTTTGCGGCGGGTTCGTCGGCCACCAGCGGCAAGCTGTATGGCAAAACGATAGCGGGCGGCGGCACCCTTGCCTCCAGCGCGGTGACCACCGACGCGGACGGAAAATATGAACTGAGCAGCTTTTCGCTTCAGATGACGGTGAACGGTACGGACTATACCTTCGCCGTGCCGAAAACCGCTTTAAAAGACGCGGACGGCAACGACGTAAAGGATGCGGACGGCAACGTCGTTTACAAAGAGAGCTATACCGAGCAGGAACTGCTGGACGCGATCAACGGTGAGATCGCCGGAACCTTTGGCGCCGGCAGCATCGTTTTAGGCGCCGACGGCACCGTTACTGTGGGACGCACCGGCCTTGACGTCAGCTTTAAGGACGACACCGACCGCTTGTCAGACCCCACGATTTTAGCTGAGTCACAGAAGGTAGGCCAGCTCAACGCGATTTTCGGCCTGTACCGGGGACAGGACAACAAGGTGACAGCCGATACCAATGTGCAGGACGTTTTGGGCTTTAACAACGCGGGCCTGAACGGTACGATGGGCGACCTGTTCAGCGGCACGGGCGTCAGCTTTGACGATACGACCGGCCGCGTTACGGTACAGGACGGCTTTACGCAGAACGCCGCGACACAGGCGCTGTTCGGCAATATCACCCTTGGCGATGGCTCGGGAGACGCCTCCTCTATGGCGGGTTATACCGAGGGCGTCAATGCGGTGTTCCGCCTGAACGGGGTACTGACCGAACGCAGCTCAAACTCGTTTGAGGTGAACGGCCTGAACTTTACTTTGAAAGCCACCACTGTCAGCGGCGCGACGCCGCAATATGACGCGGACGGCAGGCTGACCGGCGTGGACGGTTTGCCCGCCACGCAGGAGAACTCGGCGGAGATACAGGTGGAGCAGAACAGCGAAGAGATCTATGACAGCATCAAAAGCTTTATAGAGGATTACAACAAGCTGATTTCCAATCTCAACGAGCTGGTGGATGCGGACGATACCTATAAGGATTACGCGCCGCTGACCGCCGAGCAAAAGAAAGAAATGAGCGACCGTGAGATCGAGCAGTGGGAGGAAAAAGCGAAAGAGGGGCTGCTGCGCAAAGACAGCACCATCAGTTCTTTCCTCAGCGATATGCGGTCCATCCTGTACTCGCGCCCGGATGAAAACGGGCTGGCGCTGTATGATATCGGCATCGATACCGGCACATGGGATAAAAAAGGCCAGCTGGTGATAGAAGACGAGGCCGCGCTGCGCAGCGCGATCGAGACCAAGGCCGATAAGATCGCGGAGCTGTTCACCGGCGACAACGGAATTTCAAAACAGATGAAGAAGGTGCTGGAGGCGACGGCCAAGACCTCTTCAGGCAGCCCGGGCACCCTGGTGCAGCTGGCCGGTGTGAAAAATTCAGGAACGGACAGCGAAAACCAGCTCTCAGAGCAATTGAGCAGCATCAGTGATAAGATCGCGCTGCTGAAATATCAGTATGAGCAGGAAAAAGCGCGCTATTGGAAGCAGTTCAACTCAATGGAACAGATGCTTTCAAACATGAACGCACAAAGCGCCTGGCTGAGCCAGATGCTGGGCGGTTAAGAGGTGATGGTATGGCAGTGAACGCATATGCGCAGTATAAAAAGCAATCCGTCATGACCATGACGCAGGGAGAGATGCTGCTGAAGCTTTACGATGAGGTGCTGAAGCAGCTGGTTCGCGGGAAACAGGCCATACAGGAGAAGGACAGCATGACCCGGAACGCGGCCCTGCAAAAGGCGCAAAGGATCATCAATTATCTGCGGGCGACGCTGAATTTCAAATATGACGTCTCAAATAATCTGGCCGCGCTTTACGACTATTTCAATAAGCAGATCGTGCGGGCCAATATCAAAGGCGAGGCCGCTCTGCTGGACGAGGTTTTTCCCATGGTGCAGGAGCTGCGCGACGCATTTTGCCAGGCGGATAAAATGTCTAAGGTACAGAACGCCTGAAAAATTTTTCCAGTACGGAATACCGCTGTTTTGCCCATGCAGAACGGCGGTATTTTCACACTTTGCCACCTTGCGGAAAAAAGGGTTTTCGTGTAAAATAAGAGTATCATAGGCAAGGTGTCTTTTGACATGGAAAAACGGCCGGAAGAAGCCGGGGTGAAAACGGCCGGATTTCAAAGGCTTTTCAGTCTCTTTTATAAAAGGGCTGAAAAGACGATGGAGAGGAACGGCTGCGCTTTATTAAACGCCCTATGGCGGCCTTTACAGGCGGGGCCTGTAAAGCAATGGCCATGGCGCGCATAAGCTGCTTTAAAAAAAGAAAGGCAGAAATATATGAAAAAAGCTTCGGGTTGGAAAAAGAGGATGACGGTTTTTGGGCTGGCGGCTGCTTTGGCGGTTTCCGGCTTCAGCGGGCCTGTCATGGCGGCCTCGCGCACACTGCGGGCGGCCACAGGCACCAGCTACCCTGAGGCGCAGAAAGTTGAACTGAGCTTTGACGGCAGCAGCGCCCGCAACGCCACCATTATCCGCGGCGATACCATCACCATCAAAGCCAGCAATGTGGCTGACCGCGCCCAGCTTGATCAGCCTTTAAATATTGTGCGCACCGATGAATCCGGCAATGTAGAGGTGAATGAACTTTTTAAATTGTCCGGGCAGAAAGAGACCATCACGCTGCGCCCCCTGACGCAAAAGGAGCTGAACGAGAGCGGAAAAACCGCGGCCGAAGGCAACTATGAGCTGCGGTCAAATTACGGCACCATGGTGTGGAAGGCCAACGATGCAAACGAGACAGGGACGGGGGCTACCTCAAGCGGCAGCTTTATTTTGCAGGATTCTACCGCGAAAGAGGGCTTTAATATTTTGACGGACGCCGCTATGGTGCTGAGGTATGAGGGCGACGAGCGGTTTACCATCGTAACCGAAGGGGCCAATGCCCCCACCGGTATTTTTGCCAATTTCTCGCCCCAGATCAGCTGTACCGAGCACATTTTGGGCGATGGCGTCACCAAAGAATCGTTTATACTGCAATTTCAGGAGCGGCAGCCCAACAGCAGCCAGATCATGACCCGTACGGTGGAATTTATCCCCAACCGCACCCGTACCATCACCAACCCCGATACGGGCGATGAAGAAAAAATATACAATATCCCGGCGGGCACCCTCTACCGTATCCATTACCAGTTCGACACCTCGTCGCCCCTGACGCTGACGGTAAAAGACCCGCAGCAGGTGCTTTCGGATATTACCGACGCCTGCGTGCTGAGCGACCTTACCAAAAATAATTTTGTCAACCCGCGCGACGACGACAACGATGTAAAATATATTACCGGTAATATCGGGCTGGGCAGCACTACCACTATTTTTGGTCAGACGGTGCGCCTTACCTGGGAGTGGGTGCCGGATAATCCGGCCGATCAGAACGCCGTCAGCGTATCCTCCAGCGCGGTGAGGGGAGAATATACCGCTGAGGTGACCCGCAAAGAGACCGACATCAACGGTAAGCTGCGGGTGACGGCCTCGTTTAAAACTGAAAATCTGAACCAGGACGTTGCCTTTACCGCGCTGGACGGCAGCGGCGACGTGCTGCAGGCGGTGCAGGCCGAGCTGCCCATCACCCTGCACGGCATGGGCACCCCCGCCGTGATCGAGACAATCGTGGGCAGCGTCGGCGCCCTCAGCGGCATCGATACCCAGATCAGGCTGAAAAGCGCGGACGATATCAAGATGCCGCAGAAAATCGAGATGGACGTCTACAACAATCAGGTAGCGGGTTATACCGAGACGCAAAAGCCCTATCAGGTGCGGTTTGACATCGACCTGGGCAAAGATAACGGGCGCACCCGCCAGATGTATGTAAACCTGCTGACGGCGGACGGGAAAAAGTATGAGGGCGGCGGCCTCAGCGCCGTCATCCAGGCGGGAAGCGGAGACCCGACGCCCTATGTGTTCGGCTCGGCCTTTGACAATACCAGAGGCGAAGGGGCGGCCCGCGCCACGTTGACTATCACGGCCGAGCAGGCCATCCCGCATAACGTGACGATGCAGTTTCAGTTTTATGTGACAGGCCCCGCCGGGGCGGGATACCGTGAAGAAAAAGCGGCCCGGCAGGAGACGCTGCTGTTGGTGAGCGACACCACGCCGGATACCACCGCCATGCTGACCGATATTATCGTGCGGAACAACGGCAAAAAGATCGACGACTATTTTACTTTCAGTAAAGATACAAAAAGTTATGAGATCAACCTGCCGTATAAACTCAGCAGCAACGACGGTGCGGTTTTACAGCTGAACCTGCGCCCGCTGGCCTACCAGACCTGCTCTAAAATTGTGGGTATCACGGTGGAGACGCTGCAGATAAACGGCCTTTATACGGCTGCAAACACCGCTACCGGCTGGCCCGGTATGGACAGCTGCCGGCAGGAGTGGCAGGATGAAAACGGCGGCAGCACACCGGGGTATTCCATTGACACCAGCCAGCAGATAGACAATAATACCGATGTAGAGCTGACGGCGGGGCAGACGCTGCGCGTCACTTTCAAGGTACGGGCGCAGCACCCGCAGTATGTTGAGAGCTATACCCTCGTCATCCACCGCGAGATGCCCAGCGACGATTCGTCGCTGAAGGGGCTGAACGTGCTGGATGAGGCTGGAAAGAATTATCTGCCCGCCTTGTCCGACGGTATCGTGGAGTACAGCTTCAGTGTACCCTATGGGACAAAATATCTGAAGATCGACCCGGTGACCAACCATGAGCGGGCCACCATAGCCGAGACCCAGCCCGCTTTGGTAAAGCGTGAGGGGATGTCGAGCGACCGCACCGAGTGGTGGTCTCTGGAAGACGTGACCACCGAGGACGAAGGGGTGTTGCGGGTCACGGTACAGGCCGAGGACGGCCTTGCGGTACACCGCACCACCTATATCCTGCATGTCATCAAAGAGGCCCCGAGCACCGAGGCCCACTTGAACGCCCTGCAAGTGACGGACATGGACAATAAGACGCTTTCGTATACGCCGGGGTTTCATGCGGATATGAACGGGGATTATTACGAGTTGCGTGTGCCCTATACCACCAGTGCCGTCAAGATCACCGCCACGCCCAAAAGCCCGCTGTGCACCATGGAGCTGCAATACAACGGGCTTGCCGCCAACGGAACGGAAGACCCGGGCGTACCGATCGCGGTGCCGATGAATGCCACCAACGCTTTTCAGGTACCGCTGCCCATCCTGCGCGATGAGACACAGTTTTTTGTAACGACGGTGCATGTGACAGCGGAGGACGGCAGCACGGTGATTGATTATCCGCTGCACATTTACCGTGAGCCGCCCAGTACCGATAATACCCTTTCGGGCCTGACGGTGAAGGACGCGGAGAGTGGTACGGATATTTCTACTACTGAGAGTTTTTATTTTGAGCCTGAGATCTCAAGCTATGATATCTCAGTGCCTTATGAGACCGAGAAGGTGACGTTTACCCCTATCCCCGCTTACAGCGGCGCGAGAAAGATCACAGTAAACGGCCTGACGGTGAACAGCGGCGCGGTAAGCCCCAGCTGTAAACTTGAGTATCCCGCTTCTACCACCATCGAGGTGGTGGTATACCCTGAGGACCCGGACGAAAATTTTGCCCCGGCAAAAACCTATACCTTTACCTTTACCCGAAGAGACCCCTCCAGCGACGCCCGGCTGAAAGCCCTTTCGCTGGAGAACACCGAGCATTTCAGCCCGCTGTTTTTGCCGGATACGCTGGAGTATTCAGCCGATGTGACGCTGGGGGCGGAGGGCGTGTATGTGCTGCCCACCCCAAACCATCCTTATGCGACGGTGACGGTGAACGGTATCCGGGTGGAGAATGGGCAGAAATCGCAGCTTATTGAATTTTTGCAGGAAAAAGAAGATATTACCATTGTGGTGACGGCGCAGGACGGCGTGACCAAGCGTACTTATATCGTTCATATCACCGACCAGAACAAGATCGAGCGCAGCAGCAACGCCGACCTGAAGAGCCTGCGGGTGATAGACGGCGTGTGTACCCCTGAATTTCAGCCTGCCGTCACCGATTACGAGGTGGCGGTGACGGAGGAGACGTATTCGGTAAAGCTTCTGCCCGTACCCGCAGACCCCATGGCCGAGGTAAAGGTGTTTTCAGGCACCAAAGAGATCGGGGATGAAGAGGGGAATTACGCGGCGGCCCTTCAGGACGGTGAGAACAATTTTATCGTTAAGGTGACGGCGCCCGACAACAGCAAAACGCAGGAGTACCGCGTAAACGTCTACCGCAACGAAGAGGATAAGCTGAATGTGCTGACGCCGGTGACCGCCGATGACATTAATTTTGATTTGACGGACCCGGTAGTGGTGGATATTTCAAAATACGCCCGTATTTCAGCGGATGTATTTATTACGATGCGGGATGAATATCCCGGGAAGACCATTGTTTTTGAGGGCAACGATTACTCTTTAAAAATCAAGGGCAGCGAGATCACCAAAAATATCCCGGAGACCGAGATCTATGATTTTCGGATGTCTTATGACTGCGAAGAACGGCCTGAGGTGGAGCAGCTGATCGGAGAATATCCCGCCAATGCCGATTTGACAGTGGTGCATGTGCATTTTGCCCATCACGGAGACCTGCCGGCGCCCACCGTTTTGACCTTGAGCCTGGGCCAAAAATATGGCAGCCGCACCCTTTATTGGCACTATTACAATGAAGAGCGGGCCCGCCTTGATTACTACGGCAGCATGGCGGCCAACGCCCGGGGCACCTTTGCCCTGCAGCTGACACATATGTCGCATTATATCGTTACCTATCCCCACAGCATTGTGGGCGCGGAGGACCGCTCAGGCAGTATCAGCCTGTCGCCCACCAGCAACAGCGGAAAGACCAATCCGAACACGGGAGAAAAACCATGAAAAAAGCTTTGATCGCGCTGGTGGCTGTGCTGGCCGCCGCGCTGATCGGTTTGGGCGCGTGGGGCCTTTACCTGCTTACCGAGCCCGCGCCGCCCGCCGCCAGCTCTTCTGCCCAGACGGGCCTTGGCACCAAAAACGGCGATGGAGACCGTCAGCCCGCGATAAACCAAACCCCGCTTACCGGCGCGGACGTGCTGCAGGCCATTGGCAATGCAAAAAAGGTGAACGCGGATACCATTGGCTGGCTCAAGGTGCCGGGCACCAATATCGACAACTGTGTGCTGCAGTCTCACGACAACGAATATTATCTGCGCAAGACAGAACGCAAAGAATACGATGTTTACGGCTGCTATTTTGCCGATTATGAATGCGATTTCGGCGGACGGGACGCACTGTCGCCCAATACCGTGATCTATGGGCACAGCGATTTGAAAAACGACCCAAACGGCTACCGCTTTTCACAGCTGTTTCATTTCACAGACGAGACGTTTGCCCGCAACACGCCCTATATCTATTTTTCTACAGATAAAGAATATATGATATGGCAGGTATTTGCGGTGTTTTATACCGATACCGGTATGGATTACATTGTGATCGACCAAACGGCGGAACAGCTGGAGGCGCTGATAGCTGAGGCGCGTGAAAAATCTTTGTATCAGTACGAGGTGCAGGCGTCCGGCACAGATAAAATACTTTGCCTGTCCACCTGCTCAGTAAAATACGGCGGCCGCCCGGACGAGCGGTTTGTGGTGATGGCCAGGCTGCTGCCCCCGGACGCAGAGCTGAGCGGGACGGCCGTTTTTACCGTGAACCCAAGCCCCAGGCAGCCTGATTTTTCGTAACGGCAAAAAGGAGGAGAAAAATGTTTTTAGATTCAGAACAGCTGCGCGCCATGCAGGCGGGCATGAAGGCTACCCAGATGAAGCAGCAGGTCATTGCCCATAACATCTCAAACTATGAAACGCCGAATTATAAAGCGAAAAGCGTCAGCTTTAAAGAGGTGTACAATAACGCCCTTAAAGACGGCGGCGACGGCCGCTACCGTTACGACGCGGTTGTGACGACCCGCACCGACACCGAGATACGCACCGACGGCAACAATGTGGATATGGATAAAGAAAATTTGGAGCTGTATGAGAACTATGTACAATCGGTGACCCTGTATCAAAAAATTGGGGGAGAATATTCAAAATACCGTTATGTACTGAGCAACTTTGCCAAATAAAGGGGGAGATAAAAAATGGCTATGATGCAGAGTTTGAATATCACCGGCAGCGCGCTGACGGCAGAGCGGTTCAGAATGGATATTATCCTGCAAAATCTGGCGAATATCAGCACCACCCGCACTGCCAGCGGAGAGCCATACCGCCGTAAACAGGTGATTTTTGAAGAGCGGGGCCTTGATTTTAAATCAGCGCTGGCTGATGAAAATTATAAGCTGAAAAACGGGGGCGTACGCGCGGCCCAGGTAGTGGAAAGCGACCGTGACTTCACCCCGGTTTATGACCCCGACAACCCTGAGGCCAATGAAGAGGGATATGTGATGTATCCCAACGTCAACCGCACGGAAGAGCAGATCGACCTGATGGCGGCGACCCGGGCATATGAGGCCAACCTGACGGCCTTGGCTACCATTAAAGCAACCATCAATAAGGCGCTTGAAATGGGGAAATAAACGGGACAAAACAGGCCCCGACCGATAAAAAGAGATAGGCATGATCTTAAATAAGCCGGCGATATGCGGCTTAAAAGGGTCATGTCTATTTTTTATGAGAAAAATGCGTGGGACTGAAGTTTATCATAACGTGTTACCCCATGCAAACACTGCCGCTGAGGGTAACGGGCTTTATTACTGTTTTCAGGCGGAAGCGGACGGCCCGGCTTCAGCCCCGCAATCCTGTAATAAGAAAAAATAGCCGCAGCGAAACGGAGGCTGTTTAGATAACTATTTTTATTGCGCAGCAATAAAAAATAGCCGAAAATGAAAAACGCTGCGGCTGAGGTTCTAAAGTTTATTTTTGTCCTGCGCAGCGCGCTTAGAAAGCGCGCCGCTGCACCATAAAAACAGCATTCAATTTTAAGTTGTCAGTAAGATGTGACATTCTGAAAAGCCGCGTAAATAGTGACCTGTCAGGCTCTGTTTGTGCTGATATGCAGCAGATAAATGATATGGCTTGACGCGTTTTAACGCTGGCACCCTATGAGGACATCATAAAAACAAACAAGAAGGTATGGGCATTTATTTTTGAGAAGTGCCAGTCATCTGTATCGATTCAATAGGATATGCCTTATTCGCGGCCCTTCTTTTTCTTTCATATTGAGGGTAGGGAAATAGGAGAACGGGCACATGGCAGGAGGGCCTTCTCCCGCAAAGCAGTTTATCCGCAGGTATCTTAAACCCTCTATCATTGCCCAAACGGGTACCTATATTTCTATGTGTATGGTAGAATAACAGCGATACAAAAATTGCGTTAATAAGTAGACAGCAGGAATTTTATATTGGTTTAAGAGGTGATGAATTTGTTTACAAGTGGTTTTCCTATTGAGTTGCGCAGCGATGTTATAGCAGCTGCGAGGTATATTTCTGAAAAAACATATAACAACATACAAGTTGGCCAATCTGATGACCGCTGTACCTATATTTTGCAAAATGGACAAGTGGTTTCATTTCCTTATCGTATTTACTATGTTGAAGACAAGGATGGCGTTCCATCTGTTTTAACGCCAACGCAAAAAAGTATTTACCACGCAATTTTCAGTAGAAGCTGTAACGGGTTTGTTAGAGAGAAGCATTTAAGAGCATTGCTTGAGGGCGAACTTCAAGAATGGATATATCCCTATCTTTTGAAATTATCTGATGAATATGTCATGGAAATAGTGGAGTGTTTATATTATGGACTGCGGTCAAAAAACACGGATAGGCTTAAATCATTTTGCGTATTGAATCTGCAGCAGTTCTTGAGAAGTCACGCCAGGATGATAAGTTATTGGAACGAATTTTATCGCACACGGTGCTATAAATACAAAGATTATATCGGTAGAAAGTTGTATTTGGAGTGTTTTGGGTATTCAAGAAGTCTTGAAAAGCGACGAACAAAATGAATAAATAACACAAAGGGACGTAACGGGCCGGCCGTCTATATCAATGATAAAATGAACGGCTGCGCCGGCGTTGATAAGTCCGCCTGCTCTCAGCTTATGAAGTGACCAAAAGGAGAAAAGCAACAAATGTGTTCACCCTCCCGGCACGATGATAGCTGTCACGTTTTACATGTTTTATAAAGCCTGTATCTGTGAGCCTTTATGGTTTCCATTTAAGGCAGAAGCCA
>JAUNTE010000174.1 GCA_030538855.1 Oscillospiraceae bacterium | reverse complement strand
AGAAAAACAAATAAAGTGGGTAAAAGCCCGCCGAGGTAAAATAATAAAAAATAGCCGAGCGAAGCGAAGGCTATTTTTTGGCCATCTGTCCCGGTTGCCGCAATAGAGGCGAGGGCGAGGCCCTGAATATCCAATATTTTTATTGCGCAGCAATCAAAAAGACTTGCTTGTGACGTAGGGTTATGAAGTATGATAATAAAAAGAGGTGAGAAAATTGGAAAACAAGCGGACGCTTGCACCCGGGTATTTGACCGTGGGGGAAGCGGCAAAAAAGATGGGCGTCACGGTGCGCACCCTGCAGTATTATGATAAAGAGGGCCTGCTGCACCCTTCGGCCGAGAGCGAGGGCGGGCGCAGACTGTACAGCGGGAAAGATATTGTACAGCTTCATCAGATTTTATCGCTGAAGCATTTGGGGTTTTCTTTAAGCGATATCAAAAACCGCCTGATACCGCTGGACGCGCCTGCCGACGTGGCCAACGCCCTTAGCGAACAGGCGGCTGTGATACGCGAAAAGATAGAGGCGCTGACTGAAGCGCTGAAAGAGACAGAGGCCCTGAAAAAAGAAGTGCTGCAAATGCAGTCGGTGGATTTTAAAAAGTATGCCGATATCATCATCAATTTGCAGATGAAAAATGAATTTTACTGGCTTATCAAGCATTTTGACGACGCTACGCTGGATTATCTGAGAAACCGTTTTGACAAGGACAGCGGCCTTGCGATGATGGAGAAGTTCAACGCCTTGATAGAGGAGGCGACACGGCTGCAAAAAGATAAAACGCCGCCTGAAAGTGAAAAGGGCCTGCGTTTTGCCGAAGCGTTTTGGAATATGGTCGTCGAGTTTACCGAGGGCGATATGAACTTGCTGCCCAAGCTGATGGAGATGGGAAGGCTGGGCAGCCTGGACGCAAACAGCGGGTGGAAACAAAAACAGGACCTTGCCTTTGCGTTTATCGAGCCAGCGTTGGATGCGTATTTTAAAAAATTGGGGGCCGACCCCTTTAAAAAGGAGACAACATGAAAGAGGCTATCCGGGTAGATGGGCTTACAAAAAGTTACAATGGCCGCGCTGTGCTTAAGGGCTTGTCTTTTTGTGTGGAGAAAGGCGAGATATTCGCGCTGCTGGGGGTAAACGGCGCGGGCAAAACAACGTCGCTGGAATGTATCGAGGGGCTGAGAAAATATGACGGCGGCAGCATTGCGGCGGAGGGGCGTATTGGGATACAGCTGCAGTCGGCTTCACTGCCCGACCATATCAGGCCGATGGAAGCGGTGCGGCTGTTTGCAAAATGGAATAAAACCCAGCCGGACCCCGGCATACTTACGGCATTAGGAATCGGCGAACTGGCAAAAAAACAGTATGCGGCCTTATCCACCGGGCAGAAACGGCGGCTGCATCTTGCACTGGCCCTTACCGGAGACCCTGATGTTATTTTTCTTGACGAGCCGACGGCGGGCCTGGACGTAGAGGGCCGCGCGGCCCTTCACGCTGAAATACGCAGGCTGAAGGCGCAGGGAAAAACCATTGTTTTGGCCAGCCACGATATGGCAGAGGTGGAGAGCCTGTGTGACCGTATTGCGATCTTGAACGGCGGAGAGGCCGCCTTTATAGGTACGGTGGAGGAACTGACTGAAAAGGTGCGCAGGCGGTATACCATCGCTGTCAAGACAGAGACGGAAACCGAAAGCTTTGAGGCCGATGATATCGGCGAGGCTTTGCTGGATATACTGGAAGGCTATAAACGCAGGGGCGCCGCCATTGTGGATTTGAAAGTTGACCGCGGAACGCTGGAACAGCACTTTATGAATATGGCAAAGGGGGAGAAGGCGTGAACGCATTTTTATATGGCGCGGCCCTGCAATTTAAACTGGACATTCGCAGCAGGACGCTGCTGATAACCTGTTATCTGGTGCCTTTGTTGTTTTTTGCCGTCATGGGGGGCATTTTTACCTCGCTTGACCCACAGGCCAAGCTGACGCTTATCCCCGCCATGACGGTGATGGGCGTGTCAATGGGCGCGCTGATAGGTTTGCCGCCCTCTTTGGTTGAGATCTATGGAAGCGACATCAAAAAGGTGTATAAGGCCAATGGGGTGCCAATGTATCTGGGCGCGGCCTCGATATATTTGTCCGCTTTTATCCATCTGCTGATCATGTCGGCCATCATATACGCCGCCGCTCCCCTTGCGTTTGGGGCGGCCATGCCCGCCAACCCGCCCGTTTATTTTTGTGCGCTGGCCGTTTTTATCGCGGTATCCCTGGGGGTTGGGTGTGTGCTGGGGCTGGCGGTAAAAACGCAGTCGAAGCTTACCATGCTGTCGCAGGTGGCGTTTTTGCCCTCTATCATGCTGTCGGGCATTATGTTCCCCTCCAGCCTGCTGCCGGGCTTTTTCGATCTGCTGGGCAAATTTTTCCCCGCTGCATGGGGGTATGAGCTGATGAAGGACGGCGGCTTTAACTTTGCCAACCTGTGGCCGCTGGGCGTTATGGCGGCCGTGGCAGCCGTTTTGTGCGCGCTGCTTTTAAAAAAGCTGAAAACGGAATGACGGCCCAGCCGCGCAAACGGCGCGGGATAAAAACGCAGAAAAACAAGCCTTGACAGCAAGGTGCAATATACGGAAATCAAAAAAGACACCGGCGCGCCGCGCCCGTGTCTTTTTGTTTTTAGATGGAGCAGCCGGTTTTTTCGCGCCGCTTTTTACACAGCCTTTCGCCCTGCCGCAGACAGCTGTATTTATATAAAAAAGGGAAAACAGATGACGAGGGCGGTTGCCATAGCGCACCGAAGAAAACTTTGCCGGGGAAAAGCAGCCGCGGTCTGTCCCGGTGCCAGCCCGACACGGGAAAGAAAACAGGCCCGTTGGCCTTCTGGACAATTTGTACAAAAAGCTTAAAGGAAGCAGGCTAACGGAAATAATTGACGGAAGCTGCCGGGGGAAAAGCAGGAGAGAACCCGACGTGCGCTTGATTGGAACAAACTGATTTTTTTATCTTACAGATGCTGGTGATGAGTGCAGGAAGGCGCGCCCGGCGGCAAGAATACGCTGTTCAGAAAATGAGCGGTGAATTTTATTTGAAGCGATACCACAGGAAGACGCAATCCTTTTATTGGCCCAGACCGTCAAAACAGGGCGTTTTTTCGAGGAAGACCTGTGAAACTCGTTATCCTGATGATACGCCCTGACTATTTTTGCGCAGCTATGTATTCGCGCGGGGACATATTGAAGTATTCCCGAAAGGCTTTATAAAAATTGCTGCTGTTGCTGTAGCCAAGCATCAGCGCGATTTCTTCGATCGGCAGATTTGTCCCTCTTAAAAGGATCACGGCCCGCTCCATCCGCTGCTCTAAAAGGATCTCAGAGAAGGACTTTCCGATCTCACGGCGCAGCAGAGTGGAAATGTAGTTGGGGTGATAAGAAAACCGTTTGGCGATGTCTTTGAGGGTGACTGTATCGGAGTACCGGCCCATGTAGTGAACAATTTTATCCGAAAGCCGTTCTGGCGCGATTTCTTTATTTGCCGCTGTGTACTGCCGGGCAACCTGCATCAAAAAAGATAACACCATGGGCTTCAAAACAGCCTGGGTATCCTCCTGCTTGTTCGCATATTCCACAACCATCATTTCAAGCAATGCCCGGATATTGCAGTCGTCCTCAATTTTGAAGTGGATATACTCGTCGGAAAATTGATCGGTAGAGGGGTCCAGTAAAAAATGAAAAAGTTTCGAGTTTGCGGACAGCATGGGCAGAAAGGCACGGAAAAAAGCCTCCCGCTGAATCAGCACCCCTATGATCGTTGTTTCCTGATCGTCGTGGACGCAGAGCGCATGCCCCGCAAAGGGCTGGCCCGCATATAATTCTCCCTCATGGATCGTGATGCGGTTGTCGTACTTATAACTCAACGAATCGTACTGCCCCTGATAAGTGTAGTTGAAATAGAAAAAATCGTGCCGGTGAAACAGCTCCTGCCTGCCGCCGCTTTTATGAACAAGAACCAGTATTTCTTCCTCTGCCGGCCCCGGCCAGCGGTACATTTTTTCTGATTGGCTCCCCACCGAAAAATCATGATACGTCCAATCTAATGTTAAAAATTGCTCGCGCAGCGTTTCGATCGCGGCGCACAATCTTTCTTTTCCCATAGCGTCCCTCTATACCTGTTTCAGGCAGCAATGAAATGATTTATGATAAAGCGTCTGCCGGATAAACGCCTTGCTTATTTTTACTGTACACTATCATATTATATCATGCGATGTGAGGAAAAGCCAGTATATTGATTAAGTTTTAGCGCTGTCTTGCGCTGCCGTTTTCTATACACTAAAAGTTGTAAAAAAAGGCAGGAGGCATTTTATGAAATCACAAGATTTAAGTGGCGGCAACGCCGGCTTTTACCGAAAACTATTCGCACTTGTATTACCCATCGCATTTCAGCAGTTTATGCTTGCGGCGGTGAGCGCGTCTGATGCGCTTATGCTTGGCGTTGTCAGCCAGGACGCCCTCTCAGCCGTATCACTGGCCGGGCAGATCACCTTTGTTTTTAATCTGTTTATGGGCGGCCTGACGATGGGTACAAGTATTTTGGCGGCACAGTATTATGGGAAGGGCGATATTTTCTCGATCGAAAAAATCTTTGCCTATGTTACAAAAGTATCGTTTTTGGTCTCCGCTGTTTTCTTTCTGGCATCTCTTTTTATACCCGAACTGCTGATGCGGATTTTCACGACGGAGCCCCGGCTTATTGCCGGAGGAACGGCTTATCTACGCCTT